>JBDRAP010000215.1:0-2918 GCA_043823615.1 bacterium | reverse complement strand
TAAACACTTAGGGAAAATAATTGTGAGCGATAACTAAGGTGATTGCAAATGAGAATCTGACAAGGATTGTATTAATGGATTTACACCCTTTGTGGTTCTTCTTCTGTAAATAATGTTGCACTTGCTACTGGCATGTGCGCTCCTATTTTTATACTCTTGACTCATATATCATAAAAGCACTAATGGCTGTTATTCTGCTCTTACACCAATCATGCTTTACATTCAAACGACTAACTGTGCCTGCTTCGTCGTCAGAGACAGAGGGCAGGCACGGGGGCCTGCCCCTACAGCAAATGTCTCAGAACCACTATTCGCCTTGTTATCATTTTGAATGCAACTTCTCGTCTCTGTCATTTCGACCCTCAGGGAGAAATCTATCTGTTGTCTTCACATAATAACTTTTATTATCTTCACTCAGTTCTTGAGATCTCTCGTCGAGTACTCCTCGAGATGACAACCTCGAGTACTCTTCGAGGTTGTGTCGAGAAAAAACTTGAACATCGAGAAATTGATATTAGTTGCTGTCTTACGCTTTCTCTTGTTTTTCAATCCGTTCATATTCCAGTGTATGCTCCTCCTTCAGATCCTCCTCAGAAATCTTCCCGGTCAACCAAACCTTGCTCATCGGAAAGACATGTGGATTCAGGTGAACATAATAAAAATGCCAGACAAGGATGGCTAAAAAGGCAAGCAATGCCTCGCAGCTATGGAGTACAGTAGAGATATCAAAGGCAACATTGGGCAAAAAGCAGATTGCATATTGAGGAAACCAAAGGATAAGCCCTGTAAGTATCATCACTATTGTTCCCCAGATTAGTGCCAGGTATTCTGCCTTCTCAATATAATTAAAATGCTCAAATTTTGGTGCCTGCTTGGCAATACCCACAAAATATCCCAGATTATGAACTACATCCTTGGCATCCTTGAAATTGGGCAATAATGTTAAGGGTTTTCGTCTGATTATCCACAAATAAGCTACATAAAAGGTGTGATAAATAAAGCCAATGATCATTATTACGCCAGCAGTTCGATGGATTATCCCTCGCATCTCAAACCCGCCAAACAAGTTAATAAGAAATCCTGCCCAAGCAGTATCATGATAACGAACAGGCAGTCCTGTGGCTACCAGAGTCAAGAAAGATATGATCAGGATGATATGCTGTATCCTTTGATTTAATGTGAGCCTGACATATTGCTTCATTGTTTTCTCCTTTTTTCGTATAAGAACAAATCAGGATGTGTAATAAAGGAGAAAAGGGGAAAGTGGGGAAATGGAGAAAATAATAGGAGCGGTTTACAAATTGCCCTTATTCTCTGAATTCTCCGCTTTCCCCCTGTTCTCCATTTCTCCTTTATTACACATCTGATTGTACAGGTCGTTCTGTATTCTTACTCATGCCTCTTTTTCGACCGCAATGTTCTAAACAAGTTCAATCCTACATGGATAAGCATCCCGCCTATTACCCCTGGAATAAGCAGCCACATGTACCCGGCATTCATCCAAAATACTATCATTGAATCCAATTTGCCAATGGGTTCTGGTTTTAGGTGAACAGGATTAACCGCAAAGTTGGGATGGTTGTTTTCATGACATCGGCCGCAAACCTTGGAAATATTGGCTTTATTAATAGATGCCTTTGGATCATTGCCAGCTCTTATATCATGTGTGTTATGGCAATCTGTGCAAATAGGCATCCCTTTTTGTCCATATTTATGGGCAATTCCATGAAAGCTTTCTTTATAGGAGGTAATTGGATATGTAGAAAGCCCATATCTATCCATCTTTCCCTCATCTGCATGACACTGGGTGCAAAGCTTCAGGGTATCCTTGGTTTTTGATGGCTCATGAATCCTGCCATGACAGTAATCGCAATCAGGCACATCCTTTATTCCCTTTTGTAGAGCCATTCCATGAACACTACCCTTGTATTCACCATCTGGGTCTGTCTTTGGAAGGCCAAGCTGGTTATCCTTTGAATGACATTTTGCACAATCTACCTTGGATGATACGCTGTGAGAAAATTTATTCACAACCACATGTTTTTGTTCATTTTTACATACCTTGTCTCCGCTATGACAAGACACACATTCTACCTTGTCATGCTGATACATTTTGACTGTTTTATGACAGGCAGCACAATTTTGCGGCTTCAGGGCTTTATGTACACCCTGATGGCAGTCAAGGCATTGCAACCCTTTGTGAACACTCATCGTATCAGCCTTCATCTCATGGCAGGAAAGGCACAGTTTGTTAGATTTTTCTGCTTTAGCAAACCGATGCGAGCTTGCACCGGCAAAAGGATGGCATTCATTACAAGAGATACCCTTTGCCGCATGTTTACCCTCTCCGAATTTATGGCAGGTGATACAGGCATTGTTTGGGTTATACTTAGCCGGCTTGTGCATCATAGGGTCAAGCTTAATGTCCCTATGACACTGGGTGCAGGATATGCTGCTATGGACAGACTTACAGAATGAATTCTTGTCAACAAAAAGAGAAAGCTCTTTGCCATCAGGTAGTGTCTTTTTGAGAAATGGATTATGGCACATGTAGCATTTCTCATTATCCTGTGCTATTGCAGATGAGGTTAAAAATAATGTTGTTATTAATAAAAATGCTATGGATATTCTCACTATTAAATGCCTCCAATCTCAGAATACTTGCCACAGAGAGCACAGAGAGAAGAGATGTGAGTACAAAATGTTGCGACCTGTGCAATTAGATTTATCCACTCAAATGAAATCCTAAAGGATTAACTCCAAGGATTAACTCCAAGGATTAACTCCATGAAATTTCGGAATTCAGGCTTTAGCCTTTCATCTGTGGTAGTTTATGTAATCTGTGGATATATTCCCTATTTCTAATTGCACAGGTCGAAATGTTGTCTTGTTTACCATATCCTATTCTCTTAACCCGT
>JBDRAP010000214.1:0-2203 GCA_043823615.1 bacterium | reverse complement strand
CGGTTGTGGATAATTACATCAAAAGCAATAACACACCATCTCGCATGAGATTGCACAATAATCATGTAATCTTGTTTACAGAGGAAGAGCCACAAAGGGTGTAAATCATAGGGATACCCTTGTCAGACTCTTCTCATTTGGTAATAGTTCACCACTGATTTTCACAAAAGGACACTGAATAGGAGAGAATTTCGGATTCTTAAATCTATAACCCACAATCCAAAATTCTCTTAGTGTCTCGTCAACCTTGCAATGTCGCAAATAATTCCGACCTGTGCAATTAGAAATTACCACATACAGGGACTGTTTTGACTTACAATTATGGTAATACTTGCAAAAAACGCAAAAGATTTCCAATCTGTGTAGTTGAGGACAGGGATAAACCTGCCAGAGAGGTAGCACCTCTGGCAGGGGCTCCCTCCTTGTGGGTGTCCGTTTTCTGCACAAGTAGTAGGGGCGAACAGCCGTTCGCCCCTACTTGTTAATTCTAATTGCACAGCTCGAAAAATTTGAACATCGAGTATAATAATGTCAGCCTTTCAAGCTTTAATGAGTGAGAATAATCAGGAAACAGCCAAGATAAGCAATCCCAATCCCCGAAGGGGTGACATTATTAACGATGAATCATCGTGATGTAAATTCTAATTGCACAGCTCGAATTATATCAAAAGTAGAACAATATGTCAACATGTTTTTCATCGAGGAATACCCCATCCAATGACAATATCTATATCTATCCCCATAATCTTAAATGCTGGTCTTACCCTTAACGCCACATCATAACCATCATGATTTTCTTCTATCTGGACAATCACAGAGTCTTCGGAAGAAACCTGTGACGGCAGGGAAATAAACGATAGCAGTTTGTCCCTGAGTGCCCTTTCAAGGTCTTCCCTTGAAAGCCCTGAACATAACTCATTATTTATATTAGAAAGATAGTGGCTCAGTCGTCCTGCAAACAACTGATAGGGCAAGGCAGCGTGGACAATACCCTCCATGGTATCTGCAGGGTCTTCATATTTTGCAGGGAGATGGGCAGTAGGTACAGAGTACACATAGCTCGAAATACTATCAATCTGACAAGCCATAAGGCTAAAGCCAAGCCTTTCAAGCTCTGCTTGCTTTTGCTCAGGGATAAACCCTTCAAGGGGGATAATCGTTTTTTGTGTTGGACTAATCTGATACTCATAGGTTGGAAGCGGTGTCAGCACATCTTCTGTTTTTTTGCCACAAATATTGATACACCAACCTGTTTCAGCAAAATCAACGGCAAGAATGCTGCCCATTGCCCAAATAGGGCTTGCCCAGAGATACCTCTGTGATTCACTAATATTCTCAGTAAAGCTAAACCCTTTAACAGGGCATGTATTCTGTCCATAAGGTGGGCGTGCAAGAAATCGGTTTGCCATAAGCACGATCCATGATGATTGCTCGCTCTGTCGGAAGCTATTCCACTTAATATACTCTGGCCCCTTGAACCTTTCACTAAGCGAAGGAATGACCGATAATCTGGCAAATGACTTTAATCCAAAAAATCCCGGAGCAGCCGCAGCAATAAATGGAACATGTATGCTTTGAGCCATTTTGCTTATATCTCTCAGCAGCTCAATCTCATGCGGCAATCTTTCAAACTGATAATCTGCAATCATTACAGAAAGCGGGGAGGATGTAAGCCCATCATACTCTGGCTTAAATACATGGGTATAAAGGGTGTCTCTAAGCTCATCCTTTGGAACATTCAGTATCTCAATCCTTATTTTCTTGTGAAAATCTGTCTTGTCTATCAGAAATTTTAATCCTCGCCATGTAGCTTCAAGACCCTGAAATTCCTTGTGATGTATAATTTCATTGAGCTGGTCACCAAGCATAACATCTATTTCACCAATAATTGCTTCAATTGTTTGTTTGTCTACATCTGTTTGCGACTGTAATATTTGGGCAATGAGGCTATCAATGCTTGAGGTAGATTTGCCTTTCTGTTGAGGCAGAATATCAACCATTTCAAACAGAGAATTCAGAGGCTCTGTGCTTTCTATGTTTGATGTTGCAATTGAAAGAATGGGTGAGGTAAGGGATTTAATGGCTGATTGAAGTTGAGAAAACAATGGTAATTCGACTTCCATTCCCTTGATATATTCCTGAAATTCCTGATAGGAGAGTTCCTGATTGGCAAGGGCAGTAAGAAGCTTTCGGATTTTCATTA
>JBDRAP010000213.1:0-2642 GCA_043823615.1 bacterium | reverse complement strand
ATCGGTTTGAAATTATACAGTTCCTACGGAACTGATTGATTTGTTTATAATTGTTCTACCGATATTATGTTCCTAACGGAACAATTGTCGGTGTTTTATAAGCTTGATGTAATTATCCACAACCGCACAGGTCGGTATCTTCCCTACCGGTAACTGACCCATTACCTGAATAGTTACGAAAATTTTAGATAAACTACAAACAGCAGACCATAGATCGTTGAGAGTTAGGAAGTTAAGAAGTCAAGAAGTTAAAAAGGGGGGGTATACATGTTCTGTTACGATGTCTTTAGAATGTTCTTTTGTGTTCTTTTCTTACTGTGAGTGATAAAAATTATCTTGACAAATAGAATGTAGAGAAGTATAATATAAGGAATAACAAACTGAAGAGTTATAATAGAAGGGATGAAGATAAGATGGCTGTCTTAATGGCAGCATATAATAAATTTGGTGTGAAATAAGTAAGGTCGAAAATTTTCACCCTTACTGATAGAACAATCGTAATTTATTACAAAATCAGGCTTATTTGGCAACAAGTCTAATAGAAATAGGTAGAAAGATGCATGGGATTTTTGTTCAACTATTTAGAATAATAATTATTTCTTTAATACTGCTAATAAGTAGCAACAATGGACATGCAGAGGGTATGATTATAAATGAAATAATGTATGATCCTCAGGGAAGTGATGCTAATTGTGAATGGGTTGAATTATACAATGATGGGTTGACAGATGTTACTCTATCAACAGGTTGGAGGTTTTTTGATGGCAGTACGCATACTCTAACCCTTTATCAGGGAACATGGAAGTGTATCCGTATCCTATGGATTTGATATTAACAATGATGCTACTGTAAATATTCTTGATCTGGTTATTATCGGTAAATTATTTGGGATGAGTAGTGGAGATACGGGATATAACCCTTGGGGTGATATTGATTTAGATGGGAAGATAGATATTACGGATATAGCTGCTGTTTCCAGA
Source organism: bacterium (assembly GCA_043823615.1). Lineage (GTDB taxonomy): Bacteria > UBA9089 > CG2-30-40-21 > CG2-30-40-21 > CG2-30-40-21 > CG2-30-40-21. Next base: position 1,662 of record JBDRAP010000213.1, on the reverse strand, counting down.
AATTTCTCGGATGCTCCTGATATTGTGGTAACACAATCACCGAGGATATCTTATTCCTTACAAAACAAATCCACTGGCATAAAATTATATCCATGTTTTACAACATGCAGGGTTGGGGATGAGATTGAGGTAGGAGTAGAGATTAATAATGCAAATAATTTGTATGGAATACAATTTTGTATTGCAACAGATACAGATATGTTAAGTTTAATAGAAGTAAGTAAGGGTGAATTCCTGAAAAGAGATTGTGAAACCGGGTTGTTTCGGGCAATAAACAAATTTGCTCAATGTCGAATGGGCAGGGTTGATGGAGAAACTGGTCAAGGGGTAATAGCTACACTTAAGTTTAAGGCAAATAAAAAAGGGAGTGCAAAGATAAGTGTAAGGGATGTATTAGGGGTAAGCCCTGATATTGAGAAGATTTCTATTGATTCTGCGGATATCTTTCTCCAGATTGTTCCGTTAGAGAATAATCTTTCAACCTCAACCTGTACAGTGTTTCCAAATCCATCTCTGAATAATCAACCAATTGAGTTTAGTATCTCAGGACAAGGGGCAACAATTGAAATATATACCCTATCAGGTGAGTTTGTTAAACGGCTTGAAGGTGCTACTACATGGGATTTAAGGAATGCGGCTGACAAGGCTGTTGCCAGTGGGATATATGTGTATTTTGTCAAGACAGATAGTGATGTATTCCATGGTAAGATTGGGGTTATTAAATAACCTTTTGTATTCTGAAAAGGAGAAATTAGTTATGATAGGCAGAGTATTAAAGTTTAAGGAAGAAGAAGAGCATATCTTAAAGGCATTGCCGGCACTTTTAAGGAAAGATGTGTGGTTCAGGCGAGAGGTGTCAGTCATTTTAAGTGAGATTTTTAGTACAAAAGGTGAGTTAAAGCAGATGTTTGAAGAGAGTCGGATTAGTCGAGAGGAGGCTAAGCGGCAAAATGACATTATGGAATGTAAATTTGAGGCATCAAATCGCAGGTTTGATGCATTACTTCAAAAGATGCAGGATGGATTTGATTTGCAGAGGCAAGAGATAAAGGAGTTGGACGCAAAGGTTGATAATCAAGGGCAAGCAATAAAAGAATTGGATGTAAAGGTTGATAATCAAGGACAAGCAATAAAGGAATTGGATGCAAAGTTTGACAAATTGGATGCAAAGGTTGATGATCAAGGGCAGGCAATAAAGGACTTGGATGTAAAGTTTGACAAACTGGATGCAAAGGTTGATGACCAAGGGCAGGCAATAAAGGAATTGGATGTAAAGTTTGACAAACTGGATGCAAAGGTTGACAGATCAGTAAAGATTTTGGATTCAAAAATTGATAAAATGACTATAAAAATGGATACACTTGGGTCAAGGTGGGGGATATTTGCCGAGTCTACTATCAGGAATACATTAAGAGAGTTATTGACAAAGCATTTGGATGTAGAAGAGATAACAGAATGGAAGGTACACGATAAGGACGGGGTTGTCTTTGGATATCCTCAGGATGTTCAAATAGATTTCTTGATAAAGAATGGTACAGAGTATCTTGGTGAGATAAAGTCATCGGCTGGTTCAGCAGATGTGAGTATTTTGTTTCAAAAGGCTAAGTTTTATACACAAATAACAGGAAAGTCTCCAAAGGTACTTCTTGTGGCTGTGAGTGT
>JBDRAP010000212.1:0-3977 GCA_043823615.1 bacterium | reverse complement strand
GATTAATAAAGTTGAGGTATAAATGTCTAAGGTATCAGCTATCAGCCTTGGGTGTCCAAAGAATCTGGTGGATACAGAGATTATGCTTGGAATTCTTAAGGAAGAGGGATATGGGATTACATTCAATCCAGAAGAGGCAGATATGCTTATTATTAATACCTGTGCCTTTCTGGAAAAGGCAAGGAAAGAGTCTCGGGAGGTAATCGCAGAATATACAGGAAAATACAAAAAGCTGATTGTTGCCGGGTGTCTTGTCCAATTATATGGGAAAAAGCTGTTGGATGAATTCCCTGGGATAGACCATTTGATTGGTGTGGGAGAAATAAACAAGATTCATCAGACAATAGCCGATGAAAAACAAGTATGCCTGAATAAAGGGTCATATCAGCATTCCTATCCTCGCATTATTGCTACCCTTCCACATACAGCCTATGTCAAGATAGCTGATGGGTGTGATAATTGCTGCTCTTATTGCCTTATTCCTTCCTTGCGGGGCAGGTATCAAAGCAGGGATATGGAGGGTATCATCAAAGAGGTTAATGAGCTTGTTACCGTAATAGGTACTCGTGAGATAAACCTGATAGCCCAGGACATAACCCTTTATGGCAAGGATACCCATGACAGGCTCATGCTGCCTGAGCTATTAAAACAATTAACAACCATCTCTGATAATCTCTGGATTCGGCTGATGTATACGCATCCAGCACATGTTACTGATGAACTCATAGAAATAATGGCAACATCTCCCAATATATGCCATTATCTTGACCTGCCTATTCAACATATAAATGATTCCATCCTTCAGGCTATGAATAGAAAGGTTTCTTCTCAGCAAATAAAAGAATTGATTAGCAGGCTACGGCAGTCTATCCCGGATATTGCCTTGCGAACATCCCTTATTGTTGGCTTCCCCGGTGAAGGAGAGGATGAGTTTAAGATGCTGCTTGATTTTGTAGAGGAAACAAGGTTTGATCATCTTGGCGTTTTTCCTTATTCTAATGAGCAAGGTACACCTGCCTTTGATTTTCCAAACCAGGTGGATGAGATGGTAAAGGAAGAAAGGCAGCACAGAATAATGGAATTACAACAAAAGGTGTCTTTTAAGAAAAAAAAGAAAAAGATTGGAAAGACATTAGATGTAATTGTTGAGGGATACATTGAACAGGGGATGTTTGGCAGAAGCCAGTACGAGGCTCCTGAGATAGATGGGGTAATATATATCAAGGGAAGGCATCAACGAAAGATAGGGGAGATTGTGCCTGTAACGATAATCGCTGCTACAGAGTATGATCTTGTAGGAACTATTTGTTGAAAGGATTATTAACATGAATAAAAAGAGCATAGTTGTAATTGGTGGTGGACCTGCTGGAATGATGGCAGCTATTCGGGCGAGTCAGATTGGTCAGGAGGCAGCACATCTGACAGATGTTATCCTCATAGAAAAGAATTCTTCATTAGGTAAAAAACTCCTCTTAACTGGTAAATGCCGCTGCAATCTTACCAATGCCTGTGACATTGAAACCTTTCTTGTCAAATTTCACAAGAATGGCAGGTTTTTGAGGACTGCCTTGAATACATTTTCTAATACTGATTTAATGCAATTTTTTGAGGGTAGGGGACTGCCCCTTAAAATAGAAAGACAATTGCGTGTTTTTCCTGTAACCGATTTATCAAATAGTGTTCTTGAGATATTAAAAAAAGAGTTGGCTGAAAACAATGTAAGGATTGTTTATAATGCACAGATAGATGATATTCTTGTGCAGGATAATTATGTCAAGAGTGTACTGCTCAGGGATAAAACAATTTCATGTGACAGGATCATCCTTGCTACAGGTGGTATTTCTTATGGTTTTACAGGGTCAACAGGGGAGGGGTTAAAAATAGCACAACAGCTTGGGCATCGTATTGTTCCCCTTCGGGCAGGGCTTGTTCCCTTAAGAATAAAAGGGCATTATCCAAAGCTATTAGAAGGGTTAACCCTGAAGAATATCCAGCTTGTTTTCAAGTGTGGAAAACGGCAGATAGTTTCAGATGTTGGAGAATTGTTGTTTACGGATTTTGGCATATCCGGACCACTGATTTTATCCTTAAGTGGACAAATTGTTGATTGGCTAAATAATGAAGGCAAAACAGTATTTGTAACCATAGACCTGAAGCCCGGTATGTCTCAGGAGCAGTTGGATGCACGGTTTCTAAGAGAATTTAACGATAATTCCAAGAAAAGTATTCGGAGTATACTCAAATTTTTCTTGCCACAGAGGATGGTGGATGTGTTTATGGAGATTGCAGGTATCTTTCAAGATAAACAGGTAAACCAGATTAATAAGGATGAACGACACAGATTGGTTGCCTTATTCAAGGGATTGCAGTTAGAGGTAATCGGTGCATTGCCTGTTGAACAGGCAATGATTACACAAGGGGGCATCTCCTTAAAGGATATTAACCCTCAAACCATGGAGTCTTGTATTGTTTCAGGATTATATTTTGCCGGTGAAATAATGGATGTGGATGCAGATACTGGTGGGTTTAATCTGCAAGCCTCATTTTCTACAGGATATCTTGCTGGAGAAAATGCAGCAATAAGTGTAGGGGGAACAAACACTTAGGTAGTCAGAATTCAGGAATCAGAATGAAAGAACCTGCATCTATTCTGAATTCTGTTCTTACACCTGAATAGTTCTTCACATCTGCCGCAACACATCAACAGCCCTTGGTGGGCAGCCATGGACAAAGGGAATCCCATGCTTTGAGGCAATATCCCTCATGCAATCACCAACCCCAAGGATGCGACCAAGGGTTTTCGGGATTGTTTTGGGTTTGCCGGTCAGGATATCCATCCGTTGCAGCAATCCATATCGAATGAACCTGCCAAGGTGCCATGGATGGGCTAAGGCAGTCGACCGTATCTCAGCCATAAGCCCCAGACACCCGCTGCATGTTTCATCAGTCCAGTGATAATAAAGTTTGCATATCCTGCGATGATCGGTTAAAGGAGCAAAATTCATGCGACATTCATCTAAGGATACCCCCTGTATCTCATCCTCAAAATCACCCAGCCCCATATCGTTAGCTATCTTAAGATGAAGAATATTTTCAGGGGAAAATCCCATAAGCATAGCTGCTGTTGCATCCGTAGCAAGAATATTAGTGCCACAGATAACCAGATTAATACCCTTCACCTCTTGTCCATGTTTTCCCGGTGGTCCCCCTTGCTCCCCGTTAATGGCATCAATAATTGTCAGGTTTGGTTTTACTACGCTTGATAGAGCAGCAATGGGACGATGAAGCCCAAGCAGGTGATTTTTTTTATTATCCTCTTTTGTTAGCAAACCCATCTGGTTTTTCATGCCAAGGGTTACGGTTGTTGAGGTATGAACCTTTAACTTGGCAATATTGATATATTCTGAATCAGTGAGTAACGATGGGATTTGTATCTCTCCATAATCCCATTTTATTCCCCTTCGTTCTGCATAATGAAGGTTTACCAGCCTTACATTCTTTTCTTTGCACATTTTTTCATACCCGGACATGGCAAATGTCTTTTCATAATCCCTGAGCGGCCCCTCTCCAACAATTATCTCCCTTATCCCTTGGTGTCTTAAATAATCTATTACCCCGGCCGTTATTCTATGATTGGTAATATATGGGCTGCCAATTCGACATGGGCTGGGGATACATGGCTTAATCAGTACCCTTTCATGTTGAGGTTTGTATCTAATCTCTGAAATGGCATCATAAACCGTACCTTCAATAGTGTCTTTGATTTGTTTGATGATAATCATGGTAAAGCTCACAAGGAATCATGGGTCAACATAACATGAACTAACCCCTGCCATTTATATGCAATCTGATAAATAACTTGACATAACAAAGATTAACCACGCAAAGACGCGGAGAGGGAAAGAGATTCTCACGCGGAGACGCGGAGACGCGGAGAGAAATTTATTGCAATGAAAATTCTCCGTAACTTCTGTGCC
>JBDRAP010000211.1:0-2000 GCA_043823615.1 bacterium | reverse complement strand
ATAATCAGCGTAATCTGCGTCCTATTTATTTCTCCCAATCTTTCACCGTTGAAGACTGACGATTGAATGTTTATATTAAAAGGAGGTATGGTAAAAATGGTTCTTGTCATAGCAGAAAATATTCATGTTATATCCCCACGGATAAAGGAGGCAATCAAGAATAGGGATGCAAAGACTATTCAGGAGGTAGCGGTTAAATCACAGGAAATGGGTGCAGATTATGTTGACTTAAACATTGGTCCTGCAAGCAAAGAGGGTTCGGCAATCATGGAATGGATGGTTAAAACCGTACAAGAGGTGGTTTCTTTGCCATTATTACTTGATACACTGAATGTAGAGGCAATAGAGACAGGTTTGAAACTTTGCAATCAAAAGGCAGTGATAAACTCTATCAGTTGTATCCCGGAAAGGATGGATGCGTTGTTTCCTTTAGTACAAAAATATAATGCCGGGTGTGTTTGCCTACTGATTAGTGCTCAGGGGTTGCCAAGGGATAATGATGAAAGGGGAATGCTGGCAGCTGATCTTATTGGTAAGGCTATGGAATATAATATACCAAACGAAGACCTCTGGTTCGATCCCTTTACCCCACCAATTGCCTTCCAGCAGGAGGCTGTTAAAGCTACCATAGAGTCTGTGATGATGTTTGAAGAGATGGCTCCCGGCTGTAAAACTACCTGTGGATTATCTAATGTTTCCAATGGACTGCCTCGGGAGTTAAGGGATATTCTCAATCGAACCATGCTTATCATGCTTGCAAGACATGGCATGACATCAGCCATTGCAGATGCCTTTGATGAAAAGATAATTGAAATAGCAAAGGGTAAAAGGGGCGATTTACAGCAAATTGTCTATCAAGTTATGGATGGAGAAGAGCCGGCTATGGGCAATCTTACACCAGAACAGGTTGAATATGTAAAGACAGCCAAGGTGTTGCTTGGACATAAGCTCTTTTCACCTTCGTGGTTGAGTGAATAAAGGCTGATATGATAAAATGTAGGGGCAACCCCCTGTGGTTGCCCTCTGAAGTGATTCAAATTTGTAAATTGTTGGATAAAATAGGATATTAAGAGGGGGGGTTTATTTATGGCTATCAGAGTAGGAATCAATGGGTTTGGAAGAATAGGGAGGCTTGTACTTCGGGCAGGGGTGAATAATCCTAATATTGAATTTGTTGCGGTTAATGACCTGACTGATGCAAAAACGCTGGGACATCTATTAAAGTATGATTCTGTTCATGGCATATTTTCTGGAAGGGTTGAAGCAAAAGATAATGAAATTATGGTAAATGACCGTACGATAAAGATAGTTGCTGTCAAAGACCCTGCTCAGCTTCCATGGAAAGAGCTTGGGGTGGATGTAGTGGTTGAGTCTACCGGGATATTTACAGATGCCCAAAAGGCAAAGGCTCATATTCAGGCAGGGGCAAAAAAGGTTATTATTACTGCTCCGGCAAAAAATGAGGATATTACTATTGTCATGGGTGTTAACGAAGACAAGTATGAATCGGCAAATCATCATATTATTTCCAATGCCTCATGTACTACTAACTGCCTTGCTCCTGTAGCCAAGGTATTGCTTGAAAACTTTGGTATCCAAAAGGGATTAATGACAACAATTCACTCATATACAAATGACCAAAAGATATTAGATCTGCCACACCAAGACCTCAGGCGGGCAAGAGCAGCTGCAGTATCCATGATTCCTACGACAACAGGGGCGGCTTCGGCTGTAGCATTGGTTTTGCCTGAGCTAAAGGGTAAACTGCATGGCATGGCTATTCGTGTACCAACCCCTAATGTGTCAGTTGTAGACCTTGTGGCAGAGCTTGGAAGGGATGTTACTGTGGAAGAGGTAAATCAGGCTCTTAAAATAGCTGCCTCTACCCCTCAGCTTGCAAAATATCTTGAATATTGTGAAGAGCCGTTGGTTTCGTGTGATTTTAATGATAATCCTAAATCCTCTATTGTTGATGCTGGATGTACCTCAGTCATAGGAGG
>JBDRAP010000210.1:0-4115 GCA_043823615.1 bacterium | reverse complement strand
GTACCCTCTTCCTGATGACTTTATGAGGATGATTGAGGTGGTTTATTATAATATCCCTTGTAAGCCAATACTGTTACGAGAAAGACAGCTAATATCAAAAAATATGGATTATTGCCCTACAGAGAGTGAACCAATGGCAATAATCAGGGAAAGAAAAATTGAGATATTTCCGTCATTGTCTGAGGGGATAGGCAAAATAGAATTAATCTATCTCAAGATACCAAACATGCTATCTGTGAAGGTCGATACAGTAGTATTAGACCAATTTGAGGAATTAATATTACTTTATTCTCTATCTCAAGGTTATGCAATTGATAGGCAGCCAGAAGCGGATAGTTATAAAGCACAATACATTAATGGGATAGCCGAGTTACTGGGGGTAAAGTAGATGTCAATATCATTATCAGAAATAAGGTCGGATGTGAGGGCAAGGGTCGGTGATGAAACTGGGAAACTAACGAACACCCTATTAAACCATTGGGCAAATATAGGGCAGAATGTTGTTTATAACCAGTTATTGCCGATTATCTCTCCTAAACTTACGGAAAGTCTTGCAGGAACGATTACCGCTAATATAAATAAATACCTTTTGCCAGCCGATTGTCGAGATATTAGGCGTGTCAAGGTAAATGGATATAAGGCAAGAGAGAAAGTTATTGATGAGATAGATAGTGTAACAACAGGATATGAGCAAGCAACAATTACGGAGCCTGCATTTTTAGAATGGGCGGGGAAAATAGAGATTTATCCTATCCCCTCACAGACTGGGACATACCAAGTTGACTATCTGAAACAAATTATTCCTCTTGTGTTAGATACCGATATTTCTGGGCTACCAGAAGAATATCACGGGTTGATTGTAGATTATGTCGAAATGTTGTCTCTGAGGAAATTGAATAGAGGGAATGACGCAGTAAACTCAGAGAATACGATAGCTAAAATGTTTACTGACATACTTGGTGCGAATGCCAATCAACTACAAATACAGCAGGTGATGAAGGAGCAGGGGTAATGGCATATACTGTAAAGAATGTGCTTGATGATGTCATACATAGGATACAGGATGAAGAGGGGAAAGTCAAGAGGGGGTGGTTAACCCATCTGGTAAATGTAGCATTAGTGGAATTTGCGGAGAGGACGCATTGGTGGGTAGGGCAAAAGAAAGTTGACATAGATACTCGGTTTAATGCTTTTATTCTACCTGAAGATTTTCTTGAGCTTAAGAATATTCGATATTCCGCAGATGGTAACGAGTATAGCCCGCTATTTCCAATGGATTATGATCAAGCAAAGTATTATAGCAAACAAACATACCACTCCCTCGCTGAAGGACAAGCATATTGGACGGCTGCAACAATGCCTGAAGCGGATGGATGGGTTGCGGTAGCTGGTATTTATGACAAAGAGCCGATTATTGGGACATTATCTGCAAGTGCAGAGCAATTGCCTATCTCATTACAATCAGATAATTTTTCAAGCAAAGGGCAATATACTCTTTGGGAAAAAGAGTTTGTAATGGATAACCAATTAGGCTGGTCGGTAGAAGGAAAATTTCTTGCACCCTCATTTATCCGTGGTGGCAAGGATACGGCAAGGAATGAGATTTTTGCTATCTCTGGTGTATTGGAAGAAGTGATTATTTGTGTAACACTGGAAATGCCAACTGAAGGAAGCCAGTTGTTAATTAAGGGACTTCTTCAAGAGAGAGATGTTTATTGTGCAGCAGGGGACATCATTAAGTTGCAAATCAGTGGCTATAAGAGTAAATTGTTTTGCAAGATAACGATAAATGGAACGGAATATATAGATACTTTTGAAAAGCCGTTATCAGCGAACCCACATAAGATTAGATTTGGTGGAATGTTTACCTGTGGGTAATTGGAGTAGAGATGGCAAATATAGCATTAGCCAGTAATGGCAGTATACCTTCTGCACCATTTGATGGCATACGATTAAACGATGGCATTACAGAGGGACAAGTTGAAGGAGTATCCGCCCATTGTGAAGATGGTGGAAATTTTATTATTGAATTTCCTCATGTTTATTTCATAAATGAGATTAGATTTAACATTGGAAGCATTTCTTACCCAAGTGATTATAGCGTATATGTTTCTTATTCGTCTCAACCAACTGAAGGGTATGAGTTAATAACAGGACGGAATTGTGATACTGCTGGCGAACGGATTTTTATGTTCCCGCAGAGATTAGCGAAGAGAGTTAAAATATCAGTCAATGCGGGAGCATGGTGTTGGGTCAGAGAATTAGAAGTATATTCAATACCTGAACCTTTCACAGTCATAACGGATGGTAAGGTTGATTTGTTAGAAGGCGAAGCAAATGTTACGCTTTTTACCTTTAACGCAGTATATGGTGACTCTACTAATATTGATACAAAGACAGGTTATCCAAGGATACATATCTGTATGGGTGAAAAAGAGATAAAGAATGCTCTGATGTCACCTGTAGAATTTATGGATTTTACCTATACAGATGGCAAGGCATATAAGTATGGTACTAAATTACCATATCGTGGTCAGTATACCTTCTGGTTTGAGACATATAACAGTAATAATGTATATGCAAGGACAGATGTATACCAAGGGTTGACGGTTAGCGGCGTTAAAGTTGCCCCTACCCTTGCATGGACAGGTGAGGCAGGCTATAATAAAGGAGTAAAGCCTATAGGGGTAGATAGATGGAAAGGTTGTGAATACAGGGTTAAGTACATTGATGAAAATAATGATTTGCCAGAGAACGGCACGGTATACTTGTTTGCTTATAACCCACTGAATGAATTAGTATCAACTGTTGATATGGACTATGTCTCTGGCAGTCCAGCGATAGGGATGATTTTTAGTAAAGTTTTCCCATCAATGCCAGGGATACCCATGGATGGACGATATTCTTATCGTTTTGCAGCAAAAGATATTATGGGTGCTACTGCGATAGGCGAACCATATGCCCTGCAGAGCAACCCTACAGTATCTGCTGCTCCAATATTGCATTATACTGGGGAGGCAGGCTTTGAGACAACATGGTTACAGAAAGAAGTGGTTGATGGGAAACTTAAGAGTATCACCGTAAGGCTTATGTATACAAGTAAGGCAAATGACAAACCTTATCCTGCCTACCCTAAGCTCCATATATATTACAATGGGGTTGAGGTAGCTGGAGAAAGTCCAAAAATAATGGCAAAGGTTACTGAACACAGTAATTATTCAGTAGGCGTAATTTATGGATTTACAGGGACAATACTCCCCTTGAGGGACGAAAGCAAATATACCTTTTCCCTTGAATGTCTCAATCGCTGGGAATGTTCTTATGATGGGACAGTATACCCGCCATTAAATTCGGTAGAATGGCAAGAGCAGTTCGCAAAGCAAAATAACCTTATATGGCAGTCTCTATGGGTGGATGCTACTAATAAGGATAGTGCACCAATTGCTTTGCAGAATGTTGATAGGGGGACACCATCAATATACAAAATAGAGACAGATATTATGATACTGGACAAGGTTACTAAAGGAAGTTTACTGTTAGATTATTACAGCACACCAGTATCTATTGTAGGGGAAACTGATACTTTGTCCATCCCAAAGAAAGGATATAATGCAATCATGCTATATGTTTTGGGACAAGTTCAGGAACGGTTAAAGGATTGGGATGGTTTATCTTTAACAAACAATAAGTATGAGAAGGAAATAACTGGCATATCGACAGTTAAACAATCACAAGAGCTTGGAACATTATGGGAACAAGGGGGAGGATACGGAGGATATGATTAAGAGAATAATCGCTATAGTGTTATTGTTGACGATTACAGAGGTTTCTTATGCAGCAGATCCATTATTTAAGGATTTAATTATCCCAAAGGATGGCTCTGGAGCTAAATACAGTGCTATGGTTGGATATAACACTGTTAATGGAGCATGGCAATTTCTACAGACAAAAAAATTGGCTGATGGAACATTTGTTTTAGACTTGGGCACAGTATCAGTTGCAGTTGAAGGACAAATTCCATCGGTAGGGTCGGTTGTGAGTATTGTTAATACCGTTTGGAGTACAGCCCCGCCTACAAAGCAATATGAAGCCATCTTGATTGTCCCACCATTAGC
>JBDRAP010000209.1:0-6428 GCA_043823615.1 bacterium | reverse complement strand
GATAAAGAATTTATTACCCATTGGTTTATTAATTGGTTTAGTGCTCCTGTTTTTTGGGAAGATAACCTGTATGTGTGCTGCTTCCGACGGAATCGTAAATTTCTTCCATTTAAGTTAGCAATATTATAAGGGTGGTGAGTGGTATCCATCACCTACACCCCCCGCCAGCGGGTTAGGGGGTTGTTTTTCTCTGTGCCTTTGTGCATAAACCATTACAATAAAGGAGTATTTTGAAATGCAAAAGCTATGGGGTGGCAGATTCAGCAAACAAACAGATGCAATCACCGAAGATTTTACAGCATCGGTTCAATTTGACTATCGATTAGCGTCTTACGATATTCAGGGGTCAATAGCCCATACAAGGATGCTGAAAAAGTGTGAAATATTAACTAATGAGGAAGAGTTACTGATTATAGAGGGATTAAATAGCATCAACAAGGATATTCAGGCAAATAACTTTTTGTTCGATCCACAGCTTGAGGATGTTCATATGAACATTGAACATGTCCTTATTCAGCGGATTGGGGAGGTTGGGAAAAAGCTGCACACTGCCAGATCTCGCAATGACCAGATAAGCCTTGACATAAGGCTTTATCTTCGTGAGGAGGTAAAGCAGATAATTGACTTGCTGAAATCCTTTCAATCTGCTATCTTATTGATGGCTGAGAAGAACATAGAAATTATTATGCCGGGGCATACCCATCTCCAACATGCTGAACCTGTGTTGTTTTCACATCATATTATGGCATATTTCTGGATGCTTGAACGGGATACGCAAAGATTCACTGATTGTCAAAAAAGGATAAATATCCTGCCGCTGGGGGCATGTGCCTTAGCCGGTACATCCCTTCCTATTGATCGGGAATATACGGCAAATCTGCTTGATTTTCCAGGGGTGACAGAGAATAGCATCGATACAGTAAGCGACCGTGACTATATACTTGAATTTCTTTCTGCTGCCTCGGTTTGCATGATGCATCTTTCCCGCCTGAGTGAAGAGCTTATTCTTTGGTCTACCCATGAATATCGCTGGGTAGATATAGATGAGGCATTTTGTACTGGTAGCAGCATTATGCCACAAAAAAAGAACCCTGATATTTGTGAATTGACCAGAGGTAAAACAGGACGGGTGTATGGTAATCTTTTCAGCCTTCTTACCATCATGAAATCTCTTCCCTTATCTTATAATCGTGATATGCAGGAGGATAAAGAGCCTTTGTTTGATACTGTGGATACATTGAAGCAATGTCTGTATATCTATAGCAGATTAATAACCTCACTCAAGATAAATGCTGAAAGGATGAGACTATCCATAAATAATGATTCCTCATGGGCAACTGAAATGGCTAACTATCTGGTACGAAAAGGCATCCCATTTCGTGAGGCTCACCACATATCAGGCAGAATTGTTGCCACTAATCGAGATATTGCAGAATTTACATTAGAAGAACTCAAGGAATTTTCAGGGTTGTTTGAGAATGACATATTTGAGGTTACTAAGCCTGAATATGGGATAAATCAAAAGAATTCTGCAGGTGGAACATCCTCTGAACAGGTAAAGAAACAGATTGAACAGGCATACAGAAAGTAACTATTCGGGATTCTGACTTCTGACTTCTGTATTCTGACTTCTTGCTCCCCACATTTTTCACAAAGTTGCTGTCCTCAAGGTAACCAATTGCATTTTTTGCATCCCATCTCTGCTAATAGTCAGGATAATCTTTTCCAACCCATGATCCATGGGAGATGAATGTATTTCCCAATCAAAGCATCCTTGTTTTCCAATGGTATCATGCTCGAATCCTGTGCCAGAGTGGCTTCCTCCGCCAGAGGGGCTCCCTCCGCCAGAGGGGCTCCCTCCGTTAAATTCTGCGAGCTTTGATTGGGCAAGGATAATTGCTTGCGAGTGATCATTGGTTGTTCTTATCAAATTAAGTCCATTTGCAAACACCCCCAGCAGGGTGATGACTGCTATCCCAAAGATAGACACAGCTATCATTACCTCAAGGAGTGTAAAGCCTTGTTTATTCAATTCGAAACCTTCCTGAGACGGTAATAATAATCTTTTGTTCATCACATATTATTTCCCCGGGGGTAGCTTTGCCTGTTGGATAAAACCAGAAAGGATTGTTAGATGGGCTAACATGTGCCCCGGGTGAAAGTTCCTCCTTCAGAGAAACACCATTGACAATGATATATCTATCAGAAAAGAAGACCTGATATGGTATCCTTTCGGCAATAGAGTGGTAATGGGCATACTTTAGAACATGGCAAATGATTCCAATATCTCCCACAGATTCATCCCCAATCTTCAGCCTTTTAAGCTGAGGCAAACAGAGTCCGGCGATAAGTCCAATAATGAAAAGAACGCATAACACCTCTATCAAGGTAAAGCCAAGTGCTAACCGTTTCCCTTTCATCCCCTTCTCCTTCTGCCAAAATATAGGAAGGAGGATACAGGTTGGAGGTATTGTATTATAAAAATCGACATCCCTCCTCCTCTTGTTAAACCGCTGAAGCGGTTGAATTGTTCGACTGTTCCCCAGTTTCACCCTGATAAATCAGGGTGCTGTTCTCAATTGAGGTAGAGCACTACACCTTCGATACATACTCCGCGTTCTCCGCGTCTCCGCGTGAGTCATCCGATACATACACCTGTCATCTATCCTCAAGGTTTGCATCCTGAATGGTTTCCATGATGTAATCAGCAAACTTACTACTTGTAACCCCATCCTCTCTTCCGGTGATCACGAATTTTTTTTCATATTGACAACAAATATCCAGTGTTTTTTCTAACTGCTGTCCTTTTCCATGAAAACCGATATGGTTTAAGAGCATTACTGTTGCCCTGAGCATACTTGATGGATCAGCATATTGTCCCCTTCCATTCTCAACCATCCTTGGAGCTGTGCCATGTATTGCCTCAAACATGGCGTATCTTTTGCCAATGTTAGCACTTCCAGCAGTTCCCACACCACCCTGAAACTCAGCAGCCTCATCAGTGAGAATATCACCATAAAGATTGGGCATGACCATTACCTTAAACTGTGTTCTTCTCTTTGGGTCTATCAGCTTGGCTGTCATGATATCGATAAACCAATCATCCCATTCTATTTCAGGATAATCCCTTGCTATTTTGCCGGCAATATCAAGAAATTTTCCATCGGTTGTTTTTATCACATTTGCCTTGGTAATTACTGTGAGCTTGTGGATATTATTTTTTCTGGCATACTCAAAAGCCATCTGGATGATGCGTTCTGAACCTTGAGTAGTAACTGCAGTAAAGTCGATTGCCAGATCATCTGTAACATTGATTCCCTTGCTACCCAGGACATAAGCACCCTCTGTATTCTCACGAAAGAATACCCAATCTATGCCCTGTTCCTGCACCCTCACTGGTCTGACATTGGCAAATAAATCCAGCTCACGACGCATGGCAACATTAGCACTTTCAATGTTTGGATAAGAATCCCCTTTTTTCGGGGTATGGAGCGGACCTTTGAGCAAGATATGACACCCCTTTATCTCCTCAAGAACATCATCAGGTATAGCCTTCATGGCGTTAGCCCTGTTTTCAATGGTCAGCCCCTCAATATCCTTGATGACAACCTTTCCAGCAGCAACCTCACTTTTGAGCAAAAATTCTAACACTCGTTTTGCCTCTTCTGTAATATATGGACCAATCCCATCCCCACCAATCACACCAATAATTATTGGTGTCAGCTTGTCATAATCTATCCAGTCTTGTGATTTTTTCATGGACTCAACCCTGATAAGTTGTTCCTCTAAGATTTTAGCAAAGTGTTCTTTTGCCCTTTCGATTTTGTCTGTCATTGTTTTGTCTCCTTTGATTAAGATTTAATCCACAGATTACACAGATTTCACAGATTACAGATGAGATGAGGAAGAAAGCACTACAGCGTTGTTGAATTTGTCTTGCAAATGAGAGCACCTCTGACAATTGTCTTTTAATCTGTGTAATCTGTGAAATCTGTGGATATATTCCCTGTTTTTATTTGTGAACTCTTGTGGTTAATTTTTCCCTCGCAATATTGTCAGAATTTCCTCACCGTATTCTTTGGATTTCCACTGCCCCAAATTACTTGCTGTTACGAGTGAGTCTAGTGTCTGTGGGTTTTCTCTTGCTGCGGCAAACAGCACATCATTTGACACAATAACATCTGGTTCAACCCCACGGGCAATAGCTCGTTGTTTCCGCCAATTTTTTAATCTTGCAAAACGCACCCGTGCATCGTTATCAAGTGGTAATTGACCAGACGATGGCAGGTATGGTGTTGTTATCTGTGGTGAGGCGTGCCCACGATCAATTGCATCTAAAATTTCATGTCCGTACAATTGCACTGTGTGATGAGAAACACCATGAATAAGCAAGAGATCTTGCACCGTACGCGGATACATTATTGCAAAAGACAGCAGTACATGATCGGGAATCACCTTGAATACCGGTCGATTCTCCTTGCTCGCCTGCTTGTTGCGGAAACAAAACAATTCCCGTAAAATCCCTAAGCCAATCGGATACATGTCCTTGGCTCCGGTGATGTTCCAGTATGCATTCGGATTAAAATACTTTGTGGTAGGTTGAACACGCGTCAGGCGATCAAATTCCTCGTAGGCTTCTTCCAAACGACCCAGCTTTCTAAGTTCGTTGATCTGTAAGTTACGCAGATCAATCAAGTGGTGTGTATCCTTGCTTGCGTAATCAATCTGCTCAGCAGTGAGAGGTCGATGCCCCCAGTTTGTTCGTTGCATCTTTTTATTTAACAGGATGCCAAAGCGTTCTTGCAGAATGCTCCCAAGCCCAACATTTTTCCAGCCCAAAATGCGTGCAGCAACCATTGTATCAAAAATATTTCTGAATTCAAAATGATAATCCCGTTTTAAGCAGGAAATATCATACTGTGCTGCGTGAAATATTTTTTCGATTTGCCCATCGGCAAAAATTGTTGCGAGCGAAGCAACCCCATTTGTATTGGATGGTGCCAGCGGATCGATAATGCAATCCATTTCTCGCGTCGAGATCTGCAGCAAACACACTTTTTCAAAATACGAAAAAAGACTGTCTGATTCTGTGTCTACAGCGATGAGTGTTTCGCATCCCATGCGTTCCAGTAATATCTCAATTGCTGAGGGTGTTGCTATCCATGTTATTGCTTCAGATAGTTTGTTTTTTTTGTTTTGATAATTTTCCATATGATTTGACATTTATAAGTTATTCCTTATTAGATTATTTAGGCAGTCAGAATTCTGAATTCAGGAGTCAGGATTCCTCTTGTAATCTATCAATGTGTTTAAGAAACAGTCGAATTCTGACAGTTCTGTCCTGACCTGAACATGAATATCGTTGAATTTTTTTAATAAAAATCTTAGTTTATCCCAATCATAGTCCAGTTCAAAATAGTATCTTGAAAAATGTCGGAATTTTAACAATTCCAATAAGCCATGATATACAGATTCACAGATAACTTTTGGCCTGACATCCTCAATTTCCAATGTCATTTTTTCCAGCAGGCAGCGATGCCATTGTTCTTTATCAAGATTATTTTCAAAAAATTTAGAAATACGGAGAAAAAGCGTTTCTATGCAGGTATAATAATTTGTAAATGCTTGTGTGATGATCATTGCCTCATCAGATCCAGGCGTTTCATTTAATTTTTGTTGTTGAAAATCTACAATATAATCCTCTATACGGACCAGTACCGAAAGTGACTTGTTGATTTCCGCGCGTAAGACTTGAATATTTGTTTCAAGATTCATAAATAATTTTTCCTTTTAATAAAATTAATTCTGCAAATTCAGGTTCAATTTTTTCTAATTGAACAATATCTAATGGAAATCGTGTCAGATCCATTGCATCCCCCAACAACGCAAAGTATCTTGCTGCGTCAGGAATCCCTTCTATGGCAATATCAATATCAGAATTTTCATCAAACTGTTCAGAAAATAATAACGATCCCCATTGCACAATCTTTTTAGGGGCATATCTGTTGATGATCATCTGAACAATTGCACGGAAATCAGTTGTGGCTGCATCAAAACGCTTAAGATGAGCATGTCTTTTTATTTCTTCACATTTATGTAAATTTTCTTTTATTTTTTTTATATTCAACATAATTGTTTTCCATGATTTGAGTGTAGCATACAGGATATTGGATGTCAAGAGGAAAATTGGAATAATGTGAAAATTTCAGTAGTTATCTGTGTAATTTATTGATTAACCCTGAATATGTAATGGGTAAGTGAATTGGTAGGGAAGCCTCTCTGTCAACTCACTGACTCATTACACATTCTCTGTTATTTCAAGTACATGAGATTTCTCCCTACGGTCGAAATGACAGTGAGCTTGTTAGCCAGTAGCAAGTGCAACAGAAGGAGAAGGAACCACAAAGGGTGTAAACACTTAGGGAAAA
>JBDRAP010000208.1:0-2455 GCA_043823615.1 bacterium | reverse complement strand
ACAACCTGCATCCCGCCAATACCGCAGGCAACGAAGGCATAATTCCCAACCACATAAACATCCATTGCACCTGGCTGAACGCCATCATCCTTTTGTGGCTTTTTTGCCCCAAATGGATTTCTCGGAGCAAGCCCACCTGTTTCTTTTGGTGATGTAGGGTCAGTAATATCAACAACCCTTAAGCCCTCACCACCATCAGCAAGGTAGGCATAATTGCCACGGACAAATACCCCCTGAGCAGAACCGGATGAATCATATCCACCGAGCAGTCTGGGCTTATACGGATTTGAGATATCAAATATCTGTAGCCCCATTTCACCCGCAGCAACGAAGGCATATTTACCAACAACAAAGACATCCTGAGCACTGCCTACGGTCGAGGTTTGAGCCACAAGCGTAGGACCCCTTTTCAATTCCCCTTGATCCTGAAATATAGCACTCCCATTCCCATCAGGCATGTTCTCATAATAATAGAATGTCCCTTTTGAGTTACCAACAATCAGATCCAAATCGCAATCCCTGTCCCAATCAATCAGGAATGGGGTGGCATTGTGTCCAACATTAACATTTATAGTAGTATCATCGATTGTGTTTGCTTGCAGGATAAAGCCTTTATCAAACACAGGCTCCTGCCCTGTCCCAATATTTTTATAAAACCAAACACTACCATCCTTATCGCCAATGAATAAATCTTTTAACCCATCACGAATAATCCTTTGTGCACCTGAGGTAAAACCTGGGGTAGCTGTACCGAAATCAACCCAACATGGGGCAGAGTTCCACCCTGTACCGACAGGATCTCCATCACGACCCACATCTAATTCGCTTACTTTGGTGCTTGTTCCGGGGGTTTCAAAAACAGGAGCAGCAGCAGAAACAATATGGCAAGACATAAGAACAATGATTACAGACAATAAAAATGCTTGTTTCACTTTTTCCTCCCAAGTCCGCATACAAGCAATTGAAGCCTTAAATATTATTTTTCACACAAGATATTGTATGGTTAGTAATTTATTATACAATATCCTTGCAAAAAAGTCAAGGTTTTTGTGTTATCTTTGGCAATTTTTTTATAACCGCTCGGTAGGCTGTTATAAAATGCGTCTTTTTGTCATTTCGAGATGACAGATGGGAGGATGGTCGAGATGACAGTGTGAAACTAAGACTTGATAAAAAGGATTGCGACGGAGAAAGGAGAAATCCTCACGGCGAAGACGAGAAACCAAGACTTGATGAGAAAAAAAGAAATCCTCACGCGGAGACGCGGAGAACGCGGAGACGGGAAACTAAGACTTGATGAGAAAAAGGACTGTGACTTAAATATTAAATTATCCTGTCTATTCTGTTAATCCTGTCAAAAGACAAACACATATACAGAAGGCAACCACATGAAGATTGCCCCTACCTGATGAAAAAAGAATTGCGACCCAAAATACTCCTTCCACATCTCCGTATCTCCGCGTGAGTTATTCTCTGTAGAAAACTAAGGTTTGATGAGAAAAGAATAGTTACAAATTAAAACAACAAAAATCCCTGTCCCCCAACCAGTGGTGGACAGGGATTAAAGAGTTATTACTTCACCTATCTCCCAAACCTTATACCAGCTTTGCCACAGCCTCTTCTATCCTGTCTAATCCATTCTTTATATTTTGATCTGATGTGGCATAAGACAATCTCAGGTATCCCGGGGCACCAAAGGCATCACCAGGGACAACGGCTACCCTTGCCTCATTGAGTAAAAATTCTGTTAAGGCAGAGGAATCGGTGATTGGTTTGCCATTAAAGCTCTTACCACAAAGGATAGAAACATTTGGAAATACATAAAAGGCACCAGATGGCATGGGACAGCTAATCCCTTCAATGTTGTTCAATCTTTCTACAATATATTTCCTGCGTCTATCAAATGCAGTAACCATCTCTGTAATACAATCCTGTGGTCCGGAAATAGCAGCTAAGGCTGCCTTTTGAGCAATAGAGGTTGGGTTTGAGGTAGCATGACTCTGGACATTTGACATGGCTGTAATAATCTCCTTTGGACCAGCAGCATAGCCAATTCTCCAGCCTGTCATGGCATAAGACTTGGAAACACCATTTATGACAATGGTTAAATCAGCTATTTTCGGATGTAGTGCAGCAATGCTGTAGTGCTTTTTGCCATCATAGATTATCTTCTCATAGATCTCGTCTGAGATAACAAATATCTTGTGCTCAACAATAACCTTAGCCAATTCCTCTAACTCTTGTTTTTCATAAACCGCACCTGTTGGATTACAGGGTGAATTAAGAATAAGCATCTTTGTTTTTGGAGTAATTGCCTCTTTTAACCTCTGAGCAGTCAACTTAAAGCCATTTTCTTCAGGTAAATTATTAAGGATTACAGGGGTTGCCCTGCCATCTTGACCAATTCCTCATAGCTTACCCAGTATGGGGCAGGGACGATAACCTCTTCCCCATC
>JBDRAP010000207.1:0-12358 GCA_043823615.1 bacterium | reverse complement strand
ATGCCTACGGCATTTATATTTGGATAATATTTATTTCTACCGATATGTTGTCCCTACAGGACATTTAAGAAAATCGATAGCTAATTTGCATTTTATCGCTGTATTCCTGTAGCTTAATACCACAACCGCACAGGTCGAAATGTTTTCCTCACTTCATCAGGAGAAGCCATTTCAAAGAACAATTCCAACGCCTCACACAAATTTTTTTTCGCCTCGTCAACACTATTGCCTTGGCTCGCTATATCTACTTCAGGGCATAGGGATACATATCCATTGCCTTCTCGTTCAATGATTGCTGTAAGTTGTCTATTCATGATTTACCTCTTCGTCTTTTTCTTCTCGACTAACATTATTCGAGCTGTGCAATTAAGATTAATCCACGCAGATTACGCAGATTTCACAGATTATCAGAAAAATGGGGAAGAAAAATCTGAAAAGGCATTGTAGTCAGTAGGGGCAGGCCCCCGTGCCTGTCCTTTGTCTCGCATTAGTTGTTGAATTTGTTTTGCAATTTCTTTTAATCTGCGAGAATTTGCGAAATCTGCGAGAATATTCTTTGTTTCTAATTGCACAGGTCGAATTATTTTCCCTACCGATAACTGACCCATTATGTGACACAGTACTGTCTCAGTTATCAATTGTAGCCGCAGGTGTTAGCCTGCGTAAGATAATGCAACCCAAAAGGTTGCAACTGCTGGTTATGACATTTGAATCTATTGATTTAGAGGGACACCATCCTTTATCCTCCGTTTATCTGAGGGACATTCAATGCCATAGGGGCAGTTCCTCGTGCATGCTCTCTGTCTCACCCACAAATTCAAAATGTCATGAACCCCTTAGACTACCTTATCCCTTTCAACAATTCATCCTTCTTAAAGGTAGAAAAAGGATGCTCTTGCTCCTGACCACTTACATATCCAAATAATTCAAGTGCACTCCTTGCCATCTTTTTTGTAAGCAGGCGTAAGGGTATCCCTGCCGGGCAGGCATTATCGCACGCCCTGCAATCAGTGCACCTTCCAAAGACATGCATCATTCTCACAATAGAAAAGAGCTTATTTTCAGCCCCATTCACCCTTTCGTTCAGATATTTTGGCATGGTTCTGTTGACAAAGCAATCAGGACAATAACAAACAGGGCATACTTGACGACAGGCATAACACCTGATGCACCTCTCAAACTCCTTGTCCCAGAATTTCTCCCTTTCCTTGGGGCTAAGTTTTTCAAGGCTGTCTACTGTCAGGGATGCTGCCTCGTCTGTATTATTTCCTGTATCTTTGTCATACAGAGGGCAGGCACGGGGGCCTGCCCCTACAGGGGATGCTGCCTCATCTGTATCGTCTCTTGTGCCCCTGCTATCACAACCAACACACCTCTCATCTATCTGCTCAACGCCACATTTTCCCACAATCCCTTCACAAGCTGCATCAATAACCACCACATTTTCTTCCGGTATCTGGTGTTCCTTGATCAACTCACGCACAGACTTGAGGTCGCAAGCCTTAGCCACAATCCCCATTCTGATCTTTTTATATATTGGCAGATAAACAGCAAGATTATTTGTGCAATATTTGTTGATAATTAACTTGTCCATATCCTCATCATTATTTATGAACACAGGTCTTGCATGGAGGGTATCGTAGCCTTCAGCATATCCAATAATGACATCAACCTTGTTTTCGGCTAATAAATTTCGTGCTGTTTCCTGTAATGTTTTATCCATTTTCCTTCCAATCACTTACATCCTCGACTATTTTTTTTACCACCTCAGCAAACCTTCTCCCCTCTGAGGCAGAAACCCATGTTGCCTGAAACCTTCTCTCATCTATCCCTGAAAATTCCAAAAGCCTTTCTAAGACAGCATGTCTTCTCCGCCAATAATAATTGCCCTCGCTATAGTGGCAATCCCCCGGATGACACCCTGAGACCAAAACCCCATCTGCACCCTTATGGAATGCCTCAATAATTAACACTGGATCCATCCTGCCTGTGCATGGGATTCGTATAATCTTAATGTTTGCCGGATAGACTATCCGACTCAAGCCCGTTAAATCAGCACCGGCATAGCTGCACCAGTTGCATAAAAATCCTATGATATTAATATCTTCCTTCATCTTATCCTCACAAGCAATACCTAAAAACCTCTATCTCCTCCATCAGCTGCCTATCCGTAAACCCCTTCAAATCTATTGCCTTGCAATAACATCCAGCCACACAGACACCACACCCCTTACAGACACTCACAAGCACCTTAGCCACATTTCTTGCCTCACCCCTTCTTACCTCTTTGTCCTCCATCTCAATAGCACTATATGGACAGGCATGATAACACATCTTGCATCCACTGCAAAGCAGCGGATTAACCTCAGAGATCATGGGTTCAATCTCAAGTGATTCCTGAGAAAGTAATGCCCCAACCTTAGATGCTGTGGCAGAGGCCTGGGCAACGGTATCAGGAATATCCTTTGGTCCCTGACAACATCCGGCAAGGAAAACACCACTGATTGCTGTCTCAACAGGTGCCAGCTTTGGGTGAAGCTCTGTATAAAAGCCATTCTGATCATAGCCTATGTGAAATAGTTGTGCCAGGCTTTGGGATCCTTTCTTTGGCTCAAGCCCGGTTGCCAAAACCACCATATCTGCATCTATCTCTACCTGTTTGCCAGCCAGCGTATCCACACCCTTGACCAGCAGCTTTTCTCTTTTTTCATATATCCTTGAGACCCTTCCCCTTAAATAAACAACCCCATACTCGGACTGAACCCTTTGAACAAACTCCTCATATCCCTTGCCAGCGGCTCTTATATCCATATAAAACACGAATACTTGACTGTTTGGATAATGTTCTTTCAGTAGCAATGCCTGTTTTGCCGTATACATACAGCATACCCTTGAGCAATATGGCTTCCCCTTAGAATCATCCCGTGAACCAACACACTGTATAAATACAACCGTTTCAGGCTCTTTTCCATCAGACGGCCTTTTTATGTGACCGCCGGTTGGACCACCTGAACTTATCATCCTTTCAAGCTGCAAGCCGGTGATTACATCAGGAATCTCACCATAGCCATATTCACCATAACTGCTATGATCGTAAGGGTCAAATCCTGTAGCCATGACTATTGCCCCAAACCTTTCGGTGATTATTTCATCCTCTTGGGTGTAGTCAATTGCTTCGGCAGGACATACTTTTTCACAGACCTTGCATTTACCTGTAGAAAAATACATACATGTATCTTTATCTATGACCGGAATGTTTGGAACAGCCTGAGGAAACGGGGTATATATCGCCTTTCTTACGGCTATATTTGCATTAAATTCAGACAATGCTTTTTTGGAGGGGCATTTTTCTGTACATACCCCACAACCTATACATTTTTCCATACTTACAAAACGAGCCTTTTTCTTGATCTTAACCTCAAAATTTCCCACATATCCATATACCTCGACAACCTCAGCATAGGTTTGCAGGGTAATATTTTTATTTTGTGCCACAAATACCATCTTTGGTGTTAATATACACGCAGAACAATCCATGGTAGGGAATGTCTTATCCAATTGAGCCATTCTGCCGCCAATGGACGGCTCTTTTTCCACGAGCATAACCTTATATCCATTTGCGGCAATATCTAACGCAGCCTGAATCCCGGCAATTCCACCCCCAATAACCAATGCCCTTTTTTCTATTTTGGCATACATCTTTGACAATGGCTCATTCCGTCTAACCTTTGCCACAGCCAGCTCAATGAGCTTTATGGCTTTATCTGTTGCTGCATCCTTATTATCGCTATGAACCCATGAAACATGCTCCCTGATATTTGCAATCTCAAGCATGTATGGATTTAATCCTGCTCGTTCAACAGCCATTCTGAATGTATTCTCATGCATTCGCGGTGAGCAGGATGCGACAACAACACGGTCCAATGCCTGCTCTTTTATAGCGTTTATAATAATATTCTGCCCCGGCTCTGAACACATGTATTTATAATCCATGGAAACCTTTACACCGGGCAGTTTCTGTGCAGCCTCAACTACCCTTTCAATGGCAACCACACCTGCAATATTAGAGCCGCACTGACATATAAAAACACCTATTCTTGCCATATTATAATAACCCCTTTGTCAGCGTTCAGCTATCAGCGGTCAGCCTTCAGCTCTTACAAGATATTTCGCCACAAAAAGCAGGAAGTCGTAACATTAGAGGAGATCCTTTTTCCCCTTGATTTTATGGTTTTTGCTGACTGCTGATAGCTGACGGCTGAACGCTTACTAACCCCTTTGACTGCAACAGGTTTTTTGATTCCACAAAATGTTTGTGCAGCATCAAATCACGATACCCATACCCCAATGCCAATCCAATTAATTGAGTAAAGTATAAAATAGGGAGGCTGAAGTCCAACCTCATCTCCTGCTGTCTTGCATCTAAGTTTGAATGACACAAGGGACAGGCAACAATAATGCAGTCAGCCCCAGAGGATTTTGCCTCTTTCAGTATCTTTTGACTTAAGGTCAGGACAATATCCTTTCTGGTTAAAGAAAAACCTGCACCGCAGCACTCTGTTTTATAAGCCCATTTTACTGCCTCGCTGCCAAGATTGGAAACCATATTGTCCAAGAATTGCGGGTCTTCTATCCGCTCATTTTGGCAAATCTCAGGTGGTCGAGTGAGCAAACAGCCATAGTATGAAGCCACCTTCAGCCCTTTCAGCTCTTTTTTTGGCTTCAAATTGCCATATTTTTCTATTACTTGCCAGAGATGTAGAATATCTACCGTACCCTTGAATTCTTCTCCAATAACCTCAGCTACATCTGCCCTTAGTTGTGCATCCTTTTTCATGGCAAGGTCAGCCAATTTAAGCCGGGAAAAACAGGCAGAGCAGGGTGCGGTAACTGGCAGATGTTGCTTTTCTACCTTGAGCAGGTTTATTACAGGAAGAACAGCTGCCATTAATTCAGAGGTGATATGTGCAGAGGTTGCACCACAGCAGAGCCAATCAGGGATCTCTATAAGTTCAATCCCCAGATCCTTGCAGATGAGCTTGGTAGAAATATCGTATTCCTTGGCTGTTGATGAAAGTGAACAACCGGGAAAATATGCTGTTTTGTACATAGGTCATCCTTCTTTGTCTGATTTATTTTCTTTGTTAGGTGTTTCTTTTCTTCTGTCAACTATAGTATTCAATGGATGACTTTCCATCTCTTGCAATGTTGCAACCATTGCATTAAGGTCGTAATTATATCGTTTGGCGAATTCATCTCTGTTTTGCCAGACTTCTGATAGAATTTCATTTTGCATTTTCACTTACCTCCATAATTTCGATTCAGTGTGTATGACATCTCGAATTACACTATCCACGATTCGCACTCGTTCTATTGGCAAGAGTTTTTTAATTTCATGAATCAATTCTGCTGATGTTGTCATTGTTGTTCCTTACTAATATTTATTTATGTTCTAACCAATAGCCTATCCCTTTAGTCTCTTAAATATCTTCCCTGAACCCTTTACCACATGTGGGAAAAGGGAAAGCTTTCCCTTTAAGAACATCTTTATTCCAAGCGGCACATCCTTGAACAGGTGCATACTCAGCAGATTATAAGCACCAAGTAATCCTACCTCATACACCCTGCCGGTAAATTTTAATGAACTTAAAAATATTGAATTAAGTAAAGGAGTGTCTTTATCAGGTATCTTGCATTTTTGGGATTGCATAATAATCCTTATTGTATCCATAATCCTTGCTAAATCAATCTCTCTTGGACATCTTGTTGAGCAGGTATGACATGAGGCGCAAAGCCATGGGGTTTTAGAATTCATAACCTCATCAGTCATCCCAAGTTGAATCATGCGGACGATTTTGTTTGGCAGATAATCCATCTCATAGCCAATAGGGCAGCCGGCAGAGCATTTGCCACATTGATAGCAGGTCGATATTTTTTGTTTACTTAATATCTCAATCCTTTTTCTGAATTCAGACTCAATGTGTTCTTTTTCTAAGACAAATCTCATCACTACCTCACAGTTTTAAGTATTTAGTTATCAACAAGAACAATGAAAATGCTAAATACCAACCATTCATGTTAAGTATATATTATAATCTACCTTTTTGTCAATATTTTTTTTAGTAATAAATCACTATATGGTTGACTGTTTTAACTGTTTAAGGTATAATGTTATCTGAAGATAATACAGGAATAATAGCAGGGGCATGTCCCTGATTAATAAACTATAGGAATAAGAAAAATGAGTATCCAAATACGGCTTGACAAAATGATTTATGGTGACAGAGTACTTGGCAGGGATAATGGCAAGGTTGTCTTTGTTAATGCTGGAATTGAGGGGGAATTGGTCGATGTCCAGATTATCGAAGAAAAAAAGGACTACCTCGTTGGAAATATCTTAAAGTTACATGAGCCATCATCACAAAGGGTATTGCCAATCTGTAAACATGCACAACTTTGTGGTGGATGTCAGTGGCAGCATATTGATTATTTAGCTCAGCTAAGATTTAAGGAGCAGGTTGTTCAGGAACAGTTGGTAAGGATTGGCAAGTTTAAGCAGCCCCATATTATGCCTGTCATTGGCATGGAACACCCGTGGGGATACCGAAGCCGAAGCCAATTTATCCTTAAAACTGTGTCTGATGGCTTTGCTATGGGATTTTATCAGGCAGGAACAAGGAATGTTGTTGATATAGATTATTGCCATCTCATATCAAAAAAGATGAATGAGGGATATGCAGTAGTAAGGAAAGTAGTCGCAGCAAGGCTTAGTAGATTCCATGCGTATTGTGCTGTGGAGATAAAAGCATTTGAAGACGGGGTGAATATCTTTTTTTTAACCTCACCCAAATTTCACCTTAATCTTGATGATGTCTCATCCTTGCTCAAACAATTTTCCGTGATTAAGGGTGTGCATCAATTAGTGGTTGATAAAAACCATTTGCCTGTCTTAAAAACTTACTTTGGTTCAGCAATATCCACCTATTCTGTTGAAGGGCTTACCTTTCATGTGCAACCAGGCTCATTCTTTCAGGTAAACCTTAGTCAGGCACAAAGGCTATTTTCTCAATCCTTTCAGCTGCTTTCACCACAAAAAGATTTTTCAATACTTGATGGACATTGTGGGGTAGGGGTATTAAGCCTGCTTGCTGCCAAAAAAGCAAAAAATGTGGTTGGGGTTGATGTAGCGGCATCTTCTATTAATGATGCAAATACAAATGCCCGGCTTAATAACATAAAAAATGTTCACTTCCTGCAGAACACACTAACACAGGCAATTGATAGGCTGAAAAAACCTGCCGCTTCCAGAGGGGCAAGTATCTCTTTCCGATTCGATTCAATCATCCTTAATCCACCCCGGGACGGTATCACAGAGAAGCGTGTCTTGAACTTTCTACTTGAGATAAAGCCTGCAAGGATTGTTTATATTTCATGTAATCCCACAACCCTTGCCCGGGACATAAGGGTTCTTTGTCAGGATAATTATTCTCTTGTCTCGGTTCAGCCTGTGGATATGTTTCCACAAACATATCATGTGGAGAGTGTCGCTTTGTTGGAGAGATTAAGGTAATGTGCAGTATTCTCATCCTGAAAATCTGCGTTAATTTGCGTCCTCTTTTAATTGCTCTGAATATAAAAATTGTAGTTGACACAAGACTGAATAAATGGTATTATAATACTAAATATTGAAGACTAAAAATTAAAATACAGGAGGTTTCTCTTGAAGTATACAGGTGCACAAATACTAATTGAGGCTTTAATAAAGGAAGGGACAGATACTATCTTTGGGTATCCCGGAGGGGTATTATTGCCCATTTTTGATGTCTTGTATGATGCCAAGATAAACTTTATCTTAGTTAGACATGAACAGGGGGCAGCTCATGCGGCTGATGGATACAGCCGTTCTACAAACAGGGTTGGGGTATGTCTGGCTACCTCTGGACCTGGGGCAACGAATCTGATTACAGGCATTGCTACGGCTTATATGGATTCCATACCCATGGTTGTTATTACCGGACAAGTGCCAACCACAATGATTGGAAATGATGCCTTTCAAGAGGCAGATATTATTGGTATTACCCGACCAATTGTCAAACATAGCTACTTGCTTAAGAATGTTGCTGATATATCAAGGGTGATTACAGAGGCTTTCTGGATTGCCAAAACCGGACGGCCAGGACCTGTACTCATAGATATACCCAAGGATATAAGTACAGCAACCATGACCAACCCTAAATATCATCAAAAGGTGGATATTCGAAGCTATAATCCAATCTGTTTGGGACATCCAATGCAGATAAAAAAGGCAGTTAGTGCCATTGCTTCCAGTAAAAAGCCTGTCATCTATTCCGGAGGCGGAATAATGTCATCCAACGCTGCCGAAGAGCTTCAAAAATTTGTAGATGCCACTGGTATCCCTGTAACATCTACCTTGCTTGGGCTTGGTGGTTTTCCCGGGACACATCCATTATTCCTTGGTATGCTGGGTATGCATGGAACAAAGTATGCAAATTATGCTATTAGTAATGCAGATCTGGTTATTGCTATTGGTGCCAGATTCGATGACAGGGTGACTGGAAAGGTAGATGAATTTGCTCCGGCAGCTACGATTATTCATATTGATATTGATCCGTCATCTATCAGCAAGAATGTTCCTGTTCACATCCCTATTGTTGGTGATGCCAAACATATCCTGCAGCAAATAAATAAAGAGGTAGTCTCTCCAAAGATTAATGAGTGGATAGAGCAGATTGAACAATGGAAAAAAGATTATCCACTTGGATATAAAAAAGGCGGAAAATTAAAACCACAGTTTGTGATAGAAAAGATATATGAGGTTACGGGTGGAAATGCAATTATAACCACAGAGGTTGGGCAAAACCAGATGTGGGCAGCTCAGTATTATAAATTTGATTACCCGAGGAGCTTTTTATCCTCCGGGGGATTGGGTACCATGGGGTATGGGTTTCCGGCAGCAATTGGTGCTCAGGTGGCTAATACTGATATGGTTGTTTTTGATATTGCCGGAGATGGCAGCTTTCAGATGAATATTCAGGAGTTGGCAACTGCTATACAGTATAATTTACCAGTCAATGTGGCTATACTGAATAATCATAATCTGGGTATGGTCAGGCAATGGCAAGAGCTTTTCTTTAATAAAAGATATTCCTATACATCTATGGCTGTTCAGCCTGATTTTGTCAAGGTTGCTGAGGCTTATGGTGCAGAAGGGATTCGTGTTGAAACAGAGGAAGAGGTTGTTCCTGCCCTGAAAAAAGCGATTGGCTCTAAAAAGCCGGTGGTAATTGATTTCTGGGTGGAAGAGGAAGAAAATGTGTTTCCAATGGTGCCGGCAGGGGCATCGTTAACCCAGATGCTTGAGGGAATGGCGTAGAAGGGATTATGTCTGACTAGTCCGACTGGTCGGACTGGTCAGACAATGATAGAGAGACTCCTCCCCCAATATCTGACCCATTGACTGAAAGCTCATTCAAGGAGGCATAATGAGACATACAATATCTGTATTGGTTGAAAATAGGTTTGGGGTACTAGCACGGGTAGCAGGACTATTCTCAGGCAGGGGATATAATATTGATAGCCTGTGCGTTGGTGAAACAGATGACCCAACAATATCCAGAATGACTATTGTTACAAATGGTGATAACAGAATTATTGAACAAATAGAAAAGCAGCTCAATAAACTTATTGATGTAATTAAGGTTATGGATGTAACTAAAGAGGACCATGTTGAAAGGGAGTTGGTTCTGATTAAGGTTGCAACAGATGAGGGACAAAGGGCAAGGATACTTGAGATAGTGGAGATATTTCGGGGTAAGATTATTGATGTTTCCCCAAAAACAATAACTATAGAGATAACCGGCGATGAAGGCAAGATAAATGGGATTACCGAGATGCTTAAGCCATTTGGTATAAAGGAATTGGTTCGGACAGGCAAGGTGGCTGTGGTAAGAGGGGAAAAGTAATTACGACCTGTGCAGTTAAGATTTAATCCACAGATTACGCAGATTTCACAGATTATCAGAAAAATGGAGAGGAAAAATCTGTTGGCATGTAGCAGTAGAGACGCAAAATTTTGCGTCTCTACATGCCTCTGCAATTTCTTTTAATCTGCGATAATTCTTGCAAAATCTGCGGATATATTCTCTGTTTCTAATTGCACAGCTCGAATAATTATAGGATTTATTAAAATTTTAAGGAGGTTGGAGCAATGGCAACGATTTATTATGAAGGGGATGCGGACATTACCCTGTTGAAGGGTAAGAAGATAGCCATTATTGGCTATGGTGCTCAGGGGCATGCTCAGGCACAAAACTTAAGGGATAGTGGGTGTGATGTTATTATCGCAGAGTTAGAGGGTACACCAAATTATGAGATGGCAAAACAGGATGGTTTTAATCCTATTTCTGCACAAGAGGCATCTGCACAGGCTGATTATATCCAGATGCTTGTACCGGATCAGACACAACAAAAGGTTTATGAGGCAGCCATAAAACCAAACCTGAAGGCAGGTAAGGTGCTTGGTTTTTCACATGGGTTCAATATCCACTTTGGTCAGATTGTTCCCCCGCCTGATGTTGATGTGGTAATGATTGCTCCCAAGGGGCCTGGTAAGCTCGTCAGACGAGTTTTTACTGAGGGTGGCGGTGTTCCATGCGTTGTGGCTGTATATCAGGATGCATCCGGCAATGCCTTGGATCTTGCCTTGGCATATGGCAAGGGGGTTGGTGGTACCAGAGCCGGTATTATTGAAACAACCTTTGAGGAGGAAACAGAAACCGACCTCTTTGGTGAGCAGGTTGTCTTGTGTGGTGGTGTTACAGAGTTGATCAGGGCAGGTTTTGACACACTCGTAGATGCCGGGGATCAGCCGGAGAGAGCTTATTTTGAGTGCTGCCATGAATTAAAGTTGATCATAGACCTCATCTATGAACGAGGTATTACCGGTATGAGACAGGCAATAAGCGATACAGCCAAGTATGGTGATGTTACCCGTGGAAGATGTATTATCACTGATGAAACAAGGGAAACTATGCAGGATATTCTGGCAGATATTCAGACGGGTGAGTTTGCTAAGGAATGGATACTTGAAAATCAGGCAAATCGGCCGGTTCTTAATGCCCTCATGAGAAATGACGCTGAGCATTTGATAGAAGAGGTTGGAGAAGACTTAAGGAGTATGATGGGCTGGCTGAAAGAAGGGAAACACTAAGGATTGGTAAAGGGTTCAAGGGAAAAAGAATAAGTCCTATATGACTTATAGGACTTATTTCCCTTGAACCCTTATGTCACGGGTATAGTAATCGGATTAAGCGGATAAAAATATCTGCTTAATCCGCTTAATCCGATTACCAAACAGGAGGGTTCTATTAAAATGAATATGGATACAAAAGATAAGGAAATCCTGGAGATATTGGAAAAAAATGCAAAGATGCCCTTAGCGAAGATTGCCCTTATGGTTAATTTAGGTGAGGAAGATGTAGAGGGAAGGATCAGAAATCTTGAGGAAAAGGGAATTATTCTTCAATATAAAACAATTATTAATTGGGAAAAAGCAGACGAGGAAAAGGTTTATGCCTTTATTGAGGTCAGGGTAATCCCGGAAAGGGATACTGGATTTGATGCCATCGCCAAAAGGATATACAGCTTTCCAGAGGTTCATTCCCTGTATCTTATGGCCGGGGATTATGACTTTGCTGTGGTTGTGGAGGGACGGAGCATGAAGGAATTGGCTTACTTTGTTGCTGAAAAATTGGCACCCCTGCCCCATATCCAGAGTACAGGTACGCATTTTTTACTCAAAAAATATAAACTCGATGGTAAGATTATCGATGAGGAAACACCAGATAAAAGGCTGGCAATGACGCTATAGTTGACAATTGTCAGGGATCAGGGGAGAACAGTGATCATTTATATGGAAACTGATAATTAACTTGACATAAAATAGTACACGGAGACATGCGATTAGACAGATTTGCACGAATTAAGATCGTAGAAGAATCCGTGTCTATCCGTCTCATCGCATGTCTCCGTGTACTATTATCTAATGTCAACTATTTTATTGGATTCCATATATCAGTTGACTTTTGTCTCTATCAATCGATACCAAGCCGCATTCAAACGCTGACTGTGTTGGCTTTGCCCGCCGCCTCCAATGTATTATCAAATATGCTTTTGTTGTATCTTTATAGCCGACTTGTCACTCGATGTTCAAGTTTTTTCTCGACACAACCTCGAGGAGTACTCGATCTTGTCATCTCGAGGAGTACTCGACGAGAGATCTCAAGAACTGAGTGAAGATAATAAAAGTTATGGTGTAGTGGTTTGAGATTTCTCCCTT
>JBDRAP010000206.1:0-8074 GCA_043823615.1 bacterium | reverse complement strand
CGGTTTGAAATTATACAGTTCCTACGGAACTGATTGATTTGTTTATAATTGTTCTACCGATATTATGTTCCTAACGGAACAATTGTCGGTGTTTTATAAGCTTGATGTAATTATCCACAACCGCACAGGTCGAAATCTTTTCTGGTATAGGTGGCTCGGTATTAGCATATCTTCATAAGACACATCTAATGTTGAATGGGATTAAAGTCATAGCAGATGTGTATTACTCGCATGAATGGGATGATATGCCATTCGGTCTTTTAGGTCAAGCAGGTTTCTTTTCACATTTTGATATTCGCTTTAACTATAAGGAAAAGGAAATCTTATTCGAATATCTGTCTTAATTTAATGTATAGGGGTCTCAAAACTTCAGATAACACATTGTAAAAGACTATGCTTCCCTTTACTTTTGATATGTTTTCGTATGTTGGCTATCGAATAACCGCACAGGTTGTATTTTTAATTGACTTATCTTCAATTATATGGTATTCTATGTCCACTTAGATGAGTGGGACAGAGGGGTTAATCATGTATGTTATTGTTATTGGATGTGGACGGGTTGGGGCACAAATTGCTAATCTTTTAAGCACAGAGGGGCATAATGTTGTTATTGTTGACCGCAATATTCATTCCTTTCATCGGCTTGGAGCAAATTTTAATGGTATCACCTTGACTGGTTCGGGTTATGATCTGGAGATATTAAAGGATGCTGGCATTGAAAAGGCTGATGCTTTAGCTGCTGTAACCAATGAGGATAATGTAAATATCATTGCAGCTCAGGTAGCAAAAACCATATTTAAGGTACCAAGGGTAATCACTCGTATCTATGACCCAAAACGGGAAGAGTTGTATGAGGAGTTTGGATTAGAGGTTATTGGTGGTACAACCCTGCTTGCCAGACTTATAAAGGATAAACTTATAGAAAAATCTATCACCCATTCCCTTTCAGAGGACTATGGAATGGATGTCATTGAACTAAAAATAAATGATGATTTGTCTGATTTGACCATGGAAAAGATAGAACATAGAGAAAAGGTGAAGATATTTGCCATCATCAGACCTGGCGAATCCATTTATCCACAGAAGGATATGCATGCTCGTACAGGGGATATTCTGATTGCCGTAGGGGAAACGAAAAAATAGGAAGGATATAAATGAACATTGTTATTGTTGGTGGCGGCAAGGTAGGCTTTCGATTGGCAAGCCTGCTGGTAAAAGACAAACATAGTGTAGCAATCGTTGAAAAAAGCAGGATTTCGTGTGAAGAGATTGCTTCAGATTTAGATGTTTTGGTTATCCATGGAGATGGTTGCGAATCACGCTATCTGGAAGACGCTGGTATCAGGAAGGCAGATGTTCTGGCAACAGTTACAGGTAATGATGAGGATAATATCGTTATCTGCCAATTAGCCAAAAAAAAGTTTGATGTTCCAAGAACAGTTGCCAGGGTAAATGATCCCAAGAATGAGCGTATTTTCCATGTATTAGGGGTGGATGTACCGGTAAACAGCACTTCTATTATTGCTCACATTATTGAAGAAGAAGCATCCATGGATGATTTTGTGAGTCTTATGACCTTTAAGCATGGTAAGTTAGCTCTGGTCAGGATAGATATTCAGAATGAATCCCCGGTTGTAGATTGTGCGATAAAAAACATTCAGCTTCCTTCACAATCTGTTATTGTTTCTATTGTCAGGGGTGAAGATGTTTATGTCCCAAGTGGAGATACTATCCTCCGAAAGGGTGATGACCTTATCGCTATTACAACTATTGAGCATGAACAAGAGCTTCTCAAAAGTCTTTTGGGAGAGATTAATATATAATGATAATGCCTCAGTTATCAGTGGTAGTCGTAGGCTCATACCCTTGCGTAAAATAACGCAACCTAAAGGTTGCGACTACCAATTTTCACCGATAACTGAGAGATTGCATATAATGTAATCGTTCAGGTATCAAGTATGAAGCAAGGTAAGATTATGAATAGGATAACTACATTAAAGGAAAGCATTGTTAACTTTACCCTCGGATTTTTATCAGAGCTTTTGTTGATTGGTATTATTATCATCATTGCCTTCTGTATAGCCGGCATGATTAGATTCATATAGGTAAGCGTTTAGCTTTCAGCAACAAATAGTCAGAGGAATATCCACCCCCGTAACCTTTGTCAGCAGAGGATATCCAATGGTAGGGGTAGTCTCCTATGCCTGTTCTCTGTCTCTGCTCTGAATGCTTACTCATATGATTTTCAAACCAACTCTTGTAGATATAAAAAGTATTGGATATTATTTGGGCAAGATAGTCATTGGCTATGGGCTATTATTGTTTATCCCGTTTATTATATCCTTGTGTTACGGGGAGTATCCTGACGGCTTAAACTTAGCCATTGGTTTGTTTTGCTGTCTTATCGCCGGATATGGGCTTCTCTTGTTCTGTCCACACACCCCTACCCTTTCATGGATGCAGGGGATGGTTGTTGTCTCCCTTGCCTGGCTCTTGTTTATGTTCCTTGGTGCAATACCCTTATGGTTAAGTGGACATTTTACTTCATATCTTGACGCCTGCTTTGATTCCATGAGCGGACTGGCTACGGTTGGTCTTTCCTTGTTTCAGGATTTGGACCATGCATCACATAGTATTCAAATGTGGCGATTTCTCCAGGCATTTGTCGGTGGACAGGGGATGATACTTATTGCTGTGATCTTTCTATCCAGGGTAGGTGGTGTCTCCGGGTTATATGCAGGTGAGGGCAGGGAAGACAGAATCCTACCCAATATCACCCATACAGCTCGGGAGATATGGAAAATAACCTTTATCTGTCTTTGCCTTGGGACATGCGCCCTCTGGATAGCTGGAATAAATGATGGATTTTCTCCCCAGGAGTCTTTTTGGCATGGGTTGTGGTTATTTATCTCTTCCTGGGATACTTGTGGATTTGCTCCACAGGGTATGGGTATGATCTATTATCATAGCAGGAACATGGAATTGATAACCATGATCTGTTTTATCTTAGGCTCAATGAGTTTTGCTCTTCATCACAGCATCTTGTCAGGCAATAGAAAAGAAATATTCAGGGATATTGAGATAATAGTCCTTGTAGTCAGTGTTACTATCCTGTTTGCTATCCTCTGTAAAGGTCTTCAGCAGAACAATATCTATCCCAATGTTGCCTGTTTGGTTCAAAAAGGGCTTTATATCCTTATGTCAGCACATACGACCACTGGTCATCAAACGGTTTATCCCTCTCAGTTCATAAACGAATGGGGACAAATAAGCATGTGTGTTCTGATCATAGCCATGGCTATTGGAGCTTGTGCAGGCTCTACTGGCGGCGGGATTAAGCTGTTGAGGATTGGAATAATAATCAAGGGGATAATCCAGGATATAACCCGGCTTGCTGCTCCGGATTCAGCAATAATCAAGGATAAATTTCATCATATTAAGGATATATTCTTAGATGACAAGGTGGTTCGTGCTGCCTTATTAATAACACTTCTCTTTATTTTTATCTATGGAATTGGTGCCCTGATTGGAGTATGTTATGGCTATCCATTCTTAAATGCTATATTTGAATCTGTTTCTACGGCAAGTGGAACAGGGCTAAGTTGTGGGATAACTGCATTATCTATGCCGGATGTTCTTAAGATTGTCTATATCTTTGAGATGTGGGCTGGACGACTGGAGTTTATGTCTGTTTTGGCATTGATAGGATTTGTAATGGCATTAGCGAAAAGGTGAAAAAGCAGGAAGAGAGAGACAGAGGGCAGGCACGGGGGCCTGCCCCTACACATTGAATGTCCCCCGCTGGAGGAAATTATATGTTCTCGCTGGGAGTGGAATATTAGGAGATTGGAATGAGAATATTGATAGTGTTATCCTTGATGATGCTGGCTGTTCATGGCTATTCGGAAACATCCGAGGAATTGGTTACCAAATGCAAGGAGTATGATGGAAAGAATATTACCCTTGAGGGTGAGATTGTTGGTGAGATAGCAAAGAGAGGAGAAAATGCCTGGCTGAATATCTCAGATGGGAACTATGGAATTGGTGTCTTTGCCCCAGTTTCTATGATTCCAGCAGTTAGCCATATGGGTAATTATAATGCTAAGGGTGACATTATCTCTGTAGCCGGGGTACTTCACAGGGCATGTCCTGAACATGGCGGGGGGCTTGATATTCATGCTACGGCAATAGTGTTGAGTAATCACGGGCACTATCTTCAACACAAAATAAAGCCTGAAAGGATAAAGGCGGTATTCTTTCTTGCCCTGATAGCTATCATTGTGATTAGCCTTAATCATCTTAAAACAATACAAGGAGTAAAGAAAAATGAAATGGATTGAGAAATTCTCTGAATCAGTTTTATGGAATTGTCGATTTGTTGTTCTCTTAGCCGTGGCAGCCAGTATGGTATCAGCTATTATCCTCTTCGTGATTGCTACCCGTGATGTAGGCGTCCTGACGGTTCATGTCTGTCAGTATATGACCGGATATATCTCTGAACCATATAATATCTTCCATGATAATCTGGTTGGACATATTATCGGTGCTGTGGATGATTTTCTATTGGGTACTGTGCTTTTGATCTTTTCATTAGGTCTTTATGAGCTGTTTATTAGCAAGATAGATGCAGCAGAGAATACCGCTCATGGTTCTAATATATTATTAATCAAAAGCTTAGATGACTTAAAAGACAGGCTGGCAAAGGTTATACTCATGATCCTTATTGTCTCGTTCTTCAAGAATGTGCTTCATACATCATTTGTTGAACCACTCAACATCCTCTATCTGGCAGGGGGGATTATGTTTATAGCAATTGCTCTGTATTTTGGACATAAAGCAGGAAAACATGATTGATAATAAAAAGGAGGCAAATGAAATGTTAGAAATAACGGATATCATGAAGATATTACCCCATCGCTATCCATTTCTACTGGTGGATAGAATTATAGAGATGGAAAAAGGCAAGAAGATTGTTGGAATCAAGAATGTGAGCATGAATGAACCTTTTTTTCAGGGTCATTTTCCTGGAAAGCCGGTGATGCCAGGTGTCTTGATTGTTGAGGCAATGGCACAGACCGGTGGGGTACTGCTTCTTTCTGATGGTGGACTCGAGGGCAAGATCTTTTACTTTATGGGGATTGATAAGGCAAAATTTAGAAAACCAGTTGTGCCTGGGGATCAATTGAGATTTGAGGTTGTGCCTATTCGTGTGCGGGCAAGAACAGGGCTGATGGAAGGTAAGGCTTTTGTTGGCGATACCTTGGTTGCTGAGGCAGAGATGATGTTTATGTTGGCTGATCAATAGTTTTTAATATTTGACAGGATTAATAGGATTGAATAGGATTGAATAGTTCAGCTAACCGCAGAGGCGCA
Organism: bacterium; assembly: GCA_043823615.1. Classification (GTDB taxonomy): domain Bacteria; phylum UBA9089; class CG2-30-40-21; order CG2-30-40-21; family CG2-30-40-21; genus CG2-30-40-21. The sequence continues at coordinate 2,701 of JBDRAP010000206.1, read as the reverse complement.
GAGACACAGAGAAAAACTTAAAGTTTATTGGCCATACGATTGATTCCATCCCTTAATACAGAAATATGAATATCCTGTCAATCCTGTTAATCCTGTCAAAAATGAGGTGTTCATGAAAAACATTCATCCAACTGCAATCATCCATCCAGGGTCACAGATTGGTGAAGGGGTTACGATTGGTCCCTTTGCAGTGATTGGTGAACAAGTCAGGATTGGTCAGGGGTCACAGATTGGTGCTCATGCCATACTTACCAACTGGACAACCATTGGTACTAACTGCCAGATCCATGCTGGTGCAATTATTGGGGATGATCCGCAGATTAAGGGCTATAAGCATGAGGAGTCTTATGTTATTATTGGGGATAATAATGTTATCCGTGAGTATGTGACCATTCATCGAGGCTGGAACAAAGGGGATGCTACAAAAATAGGCAATAATAACTTTTTTATGGCAAATACTCACATTGCCCATGATTGTCAGATTGGAGATAATGTGATTATGGCTAATGCTGCTACCCTCGGAGGTCATGTGAGGGTTGAGGATAATGCCTTTATCTCCGGGTTGGTTGGCATTCATCAGTTTGTCAGAATAGGTACTATGTCTATGATTGGCGGCTGTTCCAAGGTAGTCCAGGATGTGCTGCCTTATGCCCTGATAGATGGTCATCCTGCATGTGTTTCCGGTTTGAATATGGTTGGTATGAGGCGATTAGGGATTACCTCACAGGTACGAGGATTATTGAAAAAGGCATACCGATTATTATACCATTCCGGAGTCAATACCAATCAAGCCCTGTCAATGATACGGGATGAATTAGAGATGACCCCGGAAATAGAACACTTAATAAGGTTTGTTGAATCAGCAAAAAGAGGGATATGTCAGGTACAGTAGCGTAGCAGCAAGCTTCCATGTAACAATTCAGCTAACCGCAGAGGCGCAGAGACACAGAGAAAAACTTAAAGTTTATTGGACATACACTTGATTCTATCCCTTAATACAGAAATTTGACAGGATTAACAGGATTAACAGGATTGAATAGTTCAGCTAACCGCAGAGGCGCAGAGACACAGAGAAAAACTTAAAGTTTATTGGACATACACTTGATTCTATCCCTTAAGACAGAAACATTGAAATTAAGCAATAGTCCAAGCATTTTATCCATCATCTTCAGATAGGTTAGGAGATGGGTATCATGAATTAGCGCTACTGTTTTTAATTCTATGACTTCTTTGTAAACTACTGGCAAAGCAACTTGCTTTCTAATCTGTAATCTGGTTAGTTTCCATTCTCTGCGTCTCTGCGTCTCTGCGGTGAACTATTACGCTTCCAGCTTGCCGGTATTATTAATCTGCCAGTATTGTATCCAGCTTTTTGGCAATATTCCCCTTTGGTGACATACCAACCATCTCGTCTACAATAACACCCTGTTTGAAAAACTTTAGACACGGAATGCCTGAAACTCGATAATAGCTTGTCATGGCTGGGTTTTCATCTACATTGATCTTGCATATTTTAGCCTTACCCTCATATTCCTCGGATAGTTCATCTAATATTGGAGCAAGCATTCGGCAGGGGCCACACCATGGTGCCCAAAAGTCAACCAAGACAGGCTTGTCGGAATTAAGCACCTCCTGATCAAAGGTATTGTCAGTTAATTGAATCATCTTATCTGTCCTCCTTTTTGTATATAAAGTTTCTTGCAAGGTTTAAAGAAGCCTTGCAAGAAAACTTATTAATTTAACCACAGATGAACATAGATAATCTTTTGGGTTATTCCTCTGTGTTTATCCGTGTGTATCTGTGGTTAATTCTCTTCATTGTCAAGTGTTTTGCTCATGCGGAGTTCAATTGCGAACGCAGTGCGTTCGCAATTGGATAAGTGCAATAAAATTGGCGGCTGATTTCCAAAATTCTTACTGAAAACCCGCTGCCATATTCCGGCTCAAGCTCTTTAGATAGGTTCTTGATAAGATAATCACCATAATCGGCTCGCTTTTTACCATGCTGTTCTTCTTCAAAAATTGATTTGCCTATGTGCCAATACATAAGCACGCGTTGGAAATCTACGCTTCGAACAGCCATCACTCGCGATTGGGCAATGATTTTTTTAATTTCAGATATAAATGATTTACGCATCAACATTTTCCTCTTTATTCATTCCCTGTCCTTCTTTACCTGATACTCGATGTTCAAGTTTTTTAACCTGTGCAGAAATCAGACACCCACTCTCTGTCATTTCGACCCTCAGGGAGAAATCTATCTGTTGTCTTTACACCATAACTTTTACTATCTTTACTCAGTTCTTGAGATCTCTCGTCGAGTACTCCTCGAGATGACAAGGTCGAGGACTCTTTGAGGTTGTGTCAATAAAAAATTTGAACATCGAGTGATAGCCAATATTATGGTATAATCAATTCCTGACCAACAAACACCGCATCTGATGCCGGTATATCTGTATTTACCCCTTTAATTTCCTGAGGGGATTTATCGTACAATGCAGATATGCTCCAGAGTGTTTCACCATTTTTTACTACATGGTGTTTATATCCCTTCGGCGGTACAAGGATACAACAGAAGATGGTATTTCCAAGTATTTCAAGGTTGCCTCATATATTGCCTTTGCCATTGATTCCTGAAACCCATCAGTAGCAAGAAGTTTTTCCTCTTTCTGATTAGAGACAAAGGCTGTTTCTACGAGAA
>JBDRAP010000205.1:0-5674 GCA_043823615.1 bacterium | reverse complement strand
CATGAACCATCTGACATCCCAAAATTGGTTCAGCAGATAACATCCGGACAGGCAGATATGGTTGTTGCCTCAAGGATGATGGGCGGAAGCGATGAATTCCACGGCAATATCTTTAACTATCTCAGAATGGTTGGCGGTGGCTTGATCACCCTGATAATAAATCTGAGATATAAAACCCAACTAACCGATGTATTGAATGGCTTTAGGGCAATCAAAAAAGATGTATTCTTTGGCTTAAAACTAAGGGCAAATGACTTTGATATAGAACATGAAATGGTTATAAGATGCTTGAAGATGGGAAGCAGGGTAATGGATGTTGCCAGTCATGAATACGAAAGAAAATGGGGCAAGTCAAAGCTGCCTACATTCAGGAAGGCTCATTTATTTTTGTGGAGATTGTTCTGGTAGTCCGAGGCACAAACTTGCCTCAGATATGGACATTGTTGGTTTTGAAGAGGGGTTACGGCTTGATCGTAGTGTGCTGGAGTAATTAATGACTATAAAGAAAATCAGAATATCAAATTTTAAGAGTTTTAATGACTTGGAAATAGAGCTTGGCAATTTCAATATATTGATAGGTGCTAATGCCTCGGGGAAGTCTAATTTTATACAAATCTTTAGGTTCCTGCAAGATATTGCAAACCATGGTTTAGAAAATGCCATATCTATGCAAGGCGGTGTTGAATACTTCAGAAATGTAAGTATTGGTTCATCTGAAAATTTTTCATTAGAGGTTGTTTTTGATGATATTGATAATAATGAGATGGTTAAGTGCATGAAAGGTAAAGAAGGTAGGTTTGATATCCAAGGTAGAACATATGAACTAATCTATAATCTTGACATAAAGTTTAGCGAGGGAAACTCAGGATTCGAGATTTGCAATGATAGAATAATCGAGAAATGTAAATTCTTTGAATTAGAAAAAGAGATTGGACAAGGAGAAATTATTCTGTCTAATATCAATGGAAATGTCCAGCAGGAATTTAAGAATTTACCAGCAGAGATAGACAATTATCCTCCATCATTTATTAAAGAACTACCTTCCGAAGGTTCTCTCATACAAGCTCAAAACTCTTATCTATTATGGAGAATTATCAATAATATTTCCATATACGATTTTGCCCCTAAATTAATTAGAGAATCTGCCCCAATTATTGGAAAAGCTGAATTAGAAGAAAATGGAAGTAATTTAGCACTTGTTCTTAAAAATGTCATAGAAGATAAAGAGAGAAAAAGAAAAATTTCTAATTTAATAAACTACCTTTTGCCTTTTGTCGAAGATTTAGAAACAGAAAAATTTGCAGACAAATCTTTGCTTTTTAAGTTAAGAGAAAGCTATTCAAAAGACCAATATTTACCGAGCTTTTTGCTTTCTGATGGGACAATAAATATAACTGCGATAATTATTGCTTTATATTTTGAGAAAAAATCATTAGCTATAATTGAGGAACCTGAAAGAAATATCCATCCGTATCTTATCTCTAAGGTAGTAGAGATGATGAAAGAGGTTTCTCTTAAAAAACAGATTATTGTTACTACTCATAATCCGGAAATAGTAAAACATGCAGACTTGAAAGACATTTTGCTTATTTCTCGGGACAAAGAAGGTTTTTCTGTTATCTCTAAGCCTGCTGAAAAAGAAGAAGTAAAGATATTTTTAGAAAATGAAATAGGGATTAATGACTTATATGTGCGAAATTTACTTGGAGTATAAAGCATGGAATATAAAAGGTTATATGTTTTTGTTGAGGGGCCGGATGATGAAAGATTCTTTGATAAAATAATAAAGCCGGAATTCGAGAAAGAATATGATTGGGTAAAAGTAGAATTATATGCAGGGGAATCACCTGAATGGCGAACAAATTTCATCAGAAGTATCGAGGCAATGAATGCTGATTATATTTATGTATCCGATATTAATGGTGCTTTCTGCGTAACAGCAAAAAAGCAAAAAATCAAGAATATTGATAAAGATAAGATAATAGTGGTTATAAAGGAAATAGAGGGGTGGTATATTGCCGGGCTGGATGATGTAAACTCTAAAAGATTGAAAATCCCTGTGGTTGTTACTACCACAGATACTACTACAAAAGAGCAATTTAATCAGTTAATTCCTGGAAATGAGTCCAGAATATATGTTATGTTAGAAATCCTGAAATGCTTTTCTTTGGAAACAGCAAGGCAAAAGAATGCCTCATTTAATTATTTTGTTGAAAAATATAAAATAAACGGGAAGGGCAAAAACTGAAGAGCAATAAATAGACTTAGTGCGAAATCTGTGAGTATATTCTTTCCTGTATGGAGAGATGGCAAGTAAACAGTCGGTAGCAAGGAGATCACAAGATGAACGATAATGATTCATTGAACAAAGAAAAACTTATTCATATGGTGGTTCATGAGTTAAAGAATCCTTTAACAGCCATAAAAGGGGCAACAGAGCTTATCCTGAAGAAATCACTGGGGGATATTCCGCCTTCTGTAGAGCAGTTTATGCATATTATACATAAGGGGATACTTCAGCTTGACAGCCTTACCAACAACCTGCTTGATCGTTCAGCCCTACTTACAGCCAATCTCAGTCTGGATCTTGGGGTGCATAGCCTGTCAAACTTAATTAGTGAGGCAGTCTCTCTTGTCCAGAGCTTAACTGATGAGTATAAGATTGCCATAGATATTCAGATCCCTGATGACCTGCCTGAGGTAATTGTTGACAATCAAAGAATAAAACAGGTACTACTAAATCTCCTGACTAATGGGATTAAATTTACCACTTCCCCGGGCAAGATAACCATAACCGCAAAAGAAGATGGGGATAAAATAATAGTAGGTGTACAGGATACAGGTATAGGGATTTCTAACGAACACCTACAGAAGATATTTAGTGAGTTCTATCAGGTTCCTCATATATCTCCACATGAAAGGATACGGGGGAGTGGGCTTGGATTATATATTATTCAGGGGCTGGTTGAAGCACATGAGGGCACGATATGGGTTGAGAGTGAGGTTGGCAAGGGTTCAACATTTTTCTTCACCATTCCCAAGAAGGTGTCCTATTGGTTGAATGTGATGAAGGATAGAAGAAAGGATATGGGGTTTGGAGGAAGGAGTCTGTCTGAGCTGGTAGAGGTATCAGTGCTTCAGGAACTTCAGGATAAGTTTGCTTCTGCCTTAGATATCCCGGTTATAATTGTAGATGCCCATGGGAATATCCTGACCAAGCCAAGTGGTCTTTCCTCTTTTTGTCAGGCTATTCGTGAGACAGAAGTAGGCAGTACAAGGTGCCACGAGTTTATCAAGCGGGTGGTTGATGCTACGGCTGTTAATCAGGTGTCAAAGATATTATTCTGTGAGGCAGGATTGGGTCATTTTTCTGCCCCAATAATTAGTCGTAATTTTCACCTTGGGGCAATTGTGATTGAAGGAACACAAGTATTTACTACTGTTTCCAAGGAAAAGATTGAAGGGTTGGCACAAGAGATTGGCATTGATGTCGCATGTTTAAGCAGGGCAGCTGAAGGGATACGGATATTTCCGGAAAATAAGGTTTATATGGCTGGCGATCTGCTTATCTCTATTGCCAATACCATTGCCTCGTTATGTACAGAAAGGTATCAATTGTCCAGTAAAGTGGCTGAGTTATCTACAATGTCTACAATCGGCAAGTTTATCACCTCTACCCTTGATATGGAAAAACTTCTTAACGCAATCCTCTATACTGCTATGAATGTTCTTGATGCTGATGGTGGGATAATCTCCATGGTAGAGGCAGCAACAGGCAGGCTAAAGACAAGGGTAGTCTATGGAACAGGTGGCAAGATGGTCATTGGGACAAAGAGAAGGATGGGAGAAAGTATCTCGGCAATAGTGGGTGCAGAAAAATCTCCTTTGCTCGTCAGGAAAGATTCAGAAGATACCCTGTCTGATATTCTGAAACGGGAAGAAATATCTTCATTAATATGCATTCCCCTTGAATCAAGGGGGGAGCTGATTGGTGTGTTTAATCTTAATCGAATTGGCACTAATGATTTTACTATGGAAGATCTGGAATTCTTTACAACCATAGGTGCACAAGCCTCTATTGCTATTGAGGAATCCCTGCTTTATCAGGTTGTAGAACAAAAGGTTGGACAGCTTGACAGCTTTCATAAGGTCGGACAGGCTATCGTCTCTACCCTTGGTCTACAACAAGTACTGGATTTAATTGTTCAGTCTATCAGCAAAATGATGCCTACAAGGCTTTGTTCATTACAATTCCTTGCTGATACTAAGGAAGCAATAATCACAGCCTCGTGTGGGCTTTCTAAAGAATACTGTAGTAAAGAGGGATTAGTCATGGATAAGGGCATTGTAAGCCATATGGTAGTAACCAAAGAACCAGTGGTAATTGAGGATATTAAAACAGATCCAAGGATAAAATGCAAGGAGGATGCTATAAATGAGGGTCTTGCATCCCCTTTGTCTGTGCCCTTGATGGTCAAGGATGAGGTGCTGGGAATAATCACGGTTTATTCCTCAGAAACCCATAGATATGCTGCTGAGGAAATAGAATTATTGTCTACATTTGCCACGCAAGCTACCATTGCTATTGAAAATGCCAGATTGTTTGATGTTGCGAGAAATGAGATATTCAACACGGCTGAGACATTGAGTGAGGCCATAGATGAAAGGGATGGATATGGGAATGAGCATACCAAAGATATGGTAAGGTATTGTGTTGAAACAGCTAAGAGTCTTGGACTTTCTGCTGACCAGATAGAGGGCATTCGTATGGGGGCACTTCTTCATGATATTGGTAAGGTTAATATCCCGGAAGAGATCCTCTTGAAAAAGGGTAAATTAACCCCTGATGAGCTTGAACTTATTCGGAAACACCCTTTGATAGGGAAGGGTATTATCGAAAAATTAAATCTTCCATGGAATGTAAAAAACATCATCCTTCAGCACCATGAACGAATAGATGGGAAGGGGTATCCTGATGGGTTGCTGGGGGGAGAGATTGCGATTGAGGCATTGGTTATTGAGGTTGTTGAAGCATATCATGCAATGCTTACTAAACGACCTTATCGCGAAGCCTTTTCTAAGGAAGAGGCAATTGAGGAATTAAAGAAATGCAGTGGGAAAGAATTTGACCCTGAAATAGTTGATGCCTTTTTGAGGGTGTTGCAAATTGAGGCAGGAGATTAAAATATTACTTTGAATGGGGGTAACTATTCAGGTAATCGGATTTATCGGATAAAACGGATAAAAAATATCTGCTCAATCCGCTTAATCCGATTACCTGAATAGTTACCAAAGATGAAGCATTGCTGAATGAGGTTATTTCATCAATTCATGTTAGTGATGAAATTATTGGATTCCATTGCCAATAAGCAGTTGAAAAACTCTTAAAGGCAGTGTTATCAGAGATGAAGATTGCATACAGGCGGACACATAATAGGCTCTTTCTTATCTCAAAAAAGGTAATCTTATTTTATCGGTTCTTCTGTAAATTTTGTGAAAATAGGCTAACCTGTGCAAGTAGAAATCACCACTTGTTTACAGAGAAAGAATCACAAAGGGTGTAACTTCTTAAGACTATAGCCCTCGTCAGGTTCTTTCATTTGCAATTACCTAAATTAATCGTCAATTATTTTCCCTATAGATTACACCCTTTGTGGTTCTTTCTTCTTTCGTT
>JBDRAP010000204.1:0-4886 GCA_043823615.1 bacterium | reverse complement strand
GAGGTTGGTCTATCAGGAGAGATACGCTCTGTAGCCTATCCAGAAAAGAGGATAGAAGAAGCAGCTAAATTAGGGTTTACCACTATCCTCCTCTCCCAGAAAGATGCCGAGAAGGAAAAGAGAGAGACAGCAGAGATAATCTGGGCATATCAAGCTGAGTAAGGGTTCCAGCAATTCTAAGTATAGGGGGTCTGGCTACCTTCAGGTACAGATCCGAAGCTCGTTTATCTACTAACAAATTAAGGAGTTCACTTATCTCCATCCGTAATTTCCACCTCTTAACAAACATTTATATGTTAACATATAACATCAAATTTGTCAAGTATTTTTATGATCTCAACGCTCTCCCAACCACTCTTGTCATGAACCATTGTCTGTCCACTTCCCCGGTATCTTCTGCCCACAATAGATACATTCCCCATCCTTAATAAAATACTCTAAGATTTTGAATCCAAACCTTCTGATAAGAAGCTTGTTACAGTTTGCACAATAAGTATGTTCACCCGAATGACCGGGAATATTCCCAATATAAACATATTTCATCCCAATTTTGGTTGCTGTATTTCTCATTGCTTCCATGATCGCCGTTGGTGTTGGGGAAAGATTTTTCAATTTGTGATATGGATAGAATCGGGCAAAGTGAAGCGGGACATCATCACCCAGCTCATCCCTAATCCATTTACACATACGCTCTACATCCGCAACAATGTCGTTATAGGTCGGTACAACCGTGTTGGTAATCTCTACATGTACCCCTTCTTTTTTTAATATTTTCAATGATTCAAGAACAGGGGCAAGCCTTCCTGCACTCATCTCATGATAGTATTTCTCTGTAAATCCTTTCAGATCAATATTTGCTGCATCTATATACAGGCATAGTTTCTTTAACGGCTCAGGATTTATAAACCCATTTGAATGATATACATTTTTCAATCCATTCTTTTTTGCCTCAATAGCAATATCCAACATATATTCAAAAAATACCGTTGGTTCTGTGTAGGTGTAACCCATTGCCTGGCATTTATTTTTGATAGCACTGGAAACAATTTTTTTTGGGGTAAATTGAAGATTTGTGGTCTCCTCAGGGCTGCTCTGGGATATCTGCCAATTCTGACAATATTTACACTTAAATGTGCAGCCAGCTGTAGCCACAGAAAGGCATTTGATCCCTGGGAGAAAATGAAACAAGGGATTTTTTTCGATTGGGTCAATATGTACAGCACAGGGATTATCATAGGCAAGGGTAATGAGTTCACCATTCTTGTTCTCCCTTACCTTACATCGTCCACTCTCACCTGAAGAAAGGGAGCATTTCCATGGACAGAGAAGACAAACAAGTGATAGTGATGATGCTTCGTCTGGCATATAAAAGAGTGCCTTGCGTGGGGAAATATATCCTTTTTGAGAGGCAGCACCCTTGGCAGAGGGAGTCCCTCTGGCAGGGGCAGTATCCCTGCTATTCAGATCCAAGATGTCTGCTATGGCAAGTGATGTGAATGTCCCCATGCCTGCTGAAAGTGTTGCCATGCAGGTAGTTTTAAGAAAATCCCTTCTATTCATCAGGTTCATCTCCATTTATGTACTGTAGGGGCAGGCCCCTGTGCCTGCCCTCTGTTGTGCCTGCCCTCTGTTGTGCCTGCCCTCTGTCTCACCCACAAATTCGGATGTCTCATACTCGATGTTCAAGTACGGGTAGGGGCAATTCATGAATTGCCCCTACAAAATTCAGGCATTATTCAGCGAGTCATACCAAGTTGCATTCAAAATGATAACAAGTCGGATAGTGGTTCAGCAGGACATTGCCGTAGGGGCAAACCCCCCGTGGTTGCCCTTCTTTCAGTCCCTGTGCCTGCCCTCTGTCTCTGACGACGAAGCAGGCACAATTAGTCGTTTGAATGCACCTTGGTATCAGAACCAGCAGCTCAGAAGTACAGAAGTACAGAATTATGGACAGCTTCCTGTAATGCATGATGTTAGTGCATCATTCCATCTGATTTTAGTAGTTTGTCTCCCTCACCTGACGGGAGATGGGTGGAAATCATAGAGTTATGACAATAATGACAAAAAGGGCTATGCTTTGTCATTATTGTCATTTTCTGCCTTAAATAGTCTTACATAAGCACAAAACATCCTGTCAGAAATCTCATAACTACCTCTTTCTACCTTATCTAATAACTTTTTATCGACTAATCGTTGGAGATATTTACCAATATTACCAGAAGTAATTCTACTGCCTCTTTCAAAAAGGAGTTGTGTTATTTCCTTCTTTGTTAAGGCTCTCTCTTGAAATGCAAACATTTTAAGTACTTCTGCCTCTCCCTTACTTGCCTCATCAAGCCAATGGTCAAATATTGCTGTTCCTAAATCTACTAATGTATTCTGTAATGCCTTCTCCCAAACCGATAAGTCAACCTTACCTGCTATCTGATTTTCATATAGATTCCTGCACAATACCTGCATCTCAAAAGGATGCCCCTGGGTATAAAAATATACCTTCTCGATTACCTCCTGAGAAAAAGTAACCTCTGTATCCTCAATCGTCTTTTCAACTGTATAGACTAATTCCTCTTTTGATAAAGGGAAAAGGTTTATCTTAGAAAGAAAATATCTACCTACGGGATGATGTCTCTTTAGGCTGGTAAATTCATTCCACTTCTCAGGAAGGCAAGTAAGTATAAATAATATCTTTGTTCTTTTAACAATGCTTTCATGGCTTAAAACTTGTTTAATAGTAGTTAAAATCTCTGAGATAGGCTCAAAGTAATGGACATCATCTAACATTACTATCATTGATTTTCCTTTATTTTTCTTTATGTCTTTCCATAAACTCAAAAGCGTATCATGAAGAAGTGCTTGAGGTTGGAGTTTCAATTCAGATAACTCTCGATTATAGTTGAATCCAGTACCCATAATACTAATTCCTAAACTTGTAAGTTGCTTAGTCAATGTTTCTAATTTAGAACCTGTAAATGGTAAATCCCGAAGTATTCCTTGAATAATACACTCAATGCCATCCAAGACTGTACTGTTCTTGCTAAACTCATCTAACGAAACTATGGAGGCAATACATCCTTTCTTTTGAGCCAACATTTTAAATTCCCGCAATAATGTAGTCTTACCAGTACCCCAATTACCTAAGACCAAGAAATGGTCACAAAAGGCTTCTTCTGCCTCCCTTAGTTTGCCCTCAAAGAAGCACGATTCCTTAAACCTTCCTCCAAATACCCTTGGCTCAACACCTGTTTTAGAACAGAAAGGGTTTATTCTTTGCACCTTGCTCATGGTTTCCAAGATTCCATTCTTAATTATTTTTCTAAGCTCATCATAATTTATAGGCTTATCTATAAAATCATATACCCCATCCTTAAAAGCCTCTCTGGCTAATTTTGAGGTGCCAAAACCAGTAACCACAATTATCTGGGTACTTGGGCTACTTTCCAATATTTCTTTCATTACCTCTAATCCACCCATCTCCTCTGGTGATTTTAATCCAGGCATCTTTAAGTCTACAGTTACCACATTATAGGTCTTTTTCCTTATCTTCTTAATTGCATCAATAACTGTATCAGAGGTGTCAATAAGATAATCATCATCCTTTAATTCACGACAATAAATATCTAACATATCCCGATTATCTTCAACAATTAGTATTAATGCTTTATCTGGCATACCATTTCACTTCCTTTAATGGGTAATTCGATCATAAAGGTAGTCCCCTTACCCTCTTCACTCATAACCCTTACAACTCCATTATATTGATGAATTATTCCTCTACTAATATATAGTCCCAATCCATAACCCTTTCTTTTCGTACTAAATGATAAATCAAATATCTTGCTCAAATTCTCTTCTGAGATCCCAATCCCTGTATCACTAAATTCAATGCCTACAAACCTTACTCCATAAGCATACTCAATTACCTTAGTCAGAATCTTTAATTCCCCACCCTGTGGCATTGATTGCATAGCATTGGTTATTATATTCATAAAAACCTGCTTTAATTGGTCTTCATTGGCAAGCACTATAGATAGCGGCGATTGTAAGCTTTCTCTCAATTCTATATTTGATGGAATTCTATAATTAACCAACAATAGAACCTCTTTAAGCACCTTATGGACATCAACCTCAACAATATCAGGTTTTTTTTGAGAAATTACATTTAAGAGATTATTCAATAATATCTTAGAATAGGCAGTACTTCGTCTTATAACACTTATCTCTTTGACATCAGGAGAATACTTATCAATATTAGATGACAGAGAAATTACTCTTTTATCAATAACTTCCAATTCCTTTATCAAGGTATGGGCAATTCTAACTACTGATTTCCCCAATCTGCCTTTAAGTAATACATTAATTTCAGAAAACTCTGATTTATCCTGAAAGACTAATTCTAACATATTTTTTAACAATTTACTACAATTATTAGCGATTTGAGTTATTTTATCTGTTATTTTCTTAGCATTTGGATTACCTTTAGTAATATTAGATGCAAGGTAATTTACTGTTAGTTTAACAACCTCAAATTCATTTGTCAAATCGTGGATAATACCTCCTATTAACTTTCCAAATTCAGTTAGCTTAACTGATTTCTTTAAGCCCAATTGTTCAATAGGTTTGGAATAACCAACTTGTTTCATAGAGGAACTATTTCTTAAAAGGGAATCAACTATTTCTATTATGTAACTTGAGCTAAAAGGTTTGAGGATGTAAATTACAGGAGGACATATTCCTGCAGCTTCATCTATGTCACATGCTCGTGTTCGTGTTGCCGTAATAAAGATAACAGGGACATTTTGGGTCTGTGGATTTTTCTGTAATTCTCGACATACCTCAAAACCAGTTAACTTAGGCATCATAACATCTGTAATAACCAAATCTGGTTT
>JBDRAP010000203.1:0-9092 GCA_043823615.1 bacterium | reverse complement strand
CACGCGTGTTGTATTGCCTGGTACCTGCTCTGCAAGCCTTTTTGCTTCATGCAGGCAATAGCCAGTAGTAAAAAGCTCCGGCAGACAGATAATATCAGGTTTATCTGCTGCTATATTATCGATTAGCTCCATGCCATGGCTAAGATTGGTCTGAACATCCCCTAATGATACATCCATCTGAACACATGCTATCCTCAATACCCTACCTCCACCAGATAAAGCCCACATGCAGGACGAACCATTGGACCTATATTTCTATCCCTTGCCTCAAGCACCATTTTTACATCTTCCGGCAATTTCCTTCCCATGCCTACATCAATCAATATCCCGACAATGCTTCGTATCATCCCATAAAGAAAGGCATCGGCAATTATATCTATGCTGATAAATTTACCTCTGCCAGAGGTGCTATCTCCGCCAGAGGTGCTGCCTCTTTTTTCTATTAACAACAGGCTTACCGTACGGACAGTATTTTCTATGTTTTTTAATTCTGTACCAAATGAGGTAAAGTCGTGTTTGCCTACAAGAAACGCAGCCCCCTCCAGCATCTTGTCTATATCAAGCCTGTGAGAAAAAAAACAGGCATAATTACGATAAAAGGGTGAAGAAAACTGTGAATTTAATATCAGGTACTGATACCTGCGCCATTTAGCTGAAAATCGGGCATGAAAATCAGAAGGCACTAAATTAGCATCATAAACAACAATATCACGAGGCAAATTACAATTTATTGCCCTTGGGAAGACAGAAATATCCCAGTCTACATCTGTTTGAAAATTCACCACTTGGCCATAGGCATGTGCCCCAGCATCTATCCGACTGGCAGCAACAATCTTTACATCTTTGCCAATAGCCTTTTGGATAGCCTGCTCTAATGCCCCTGCCACGGTAACCCTGTTAGATTGTTTTTGCCAACCATGATAGTTTGTACCATCATATTGCAGACAAAGCTTGATATTGCGATTCACTCTTGCCACCATCCCTGACATAAAATAATTCTCGCATATTCGTAACTGACAGTATACCCTAAGCAGTTACAATAGTCAACCATCTTTTTTCCCTTTCTCTGCGTTCTTTGCGAATCCTTATGCAGATCTCTGCGGGAATCTTTTTTCCATATTGACCTCTCATCCAAGATTTTTCTTGACATCCCAATCAATCTATGGCATAATAGCCTTGATGGTAATATGTTAGTGCAGTGTTTCTATCATTTTACATTCTAAGAAGGTGGATAATTTATCTCTGTGGTAAATAGCTGTCAGGATTATGGCACGATTTAATTTTAAGTTTCAACACATCTTAAATATTAAGAAACATAAAGAGAATCTATTACAGGAAGAATTATCTCAATTAAAGCGGTCATTTCAACATGAAGAATCTGTTCTCTGGGGAATAGAGGATAAGACAAGAGAATGCCTGCTTAAGATAAAAGAGCTTCAGACAGGGATGATTTCTATTCAGAAAATCATGGATTACCACAATTTTCTCAGTGGACTAAACAAGGATATTGCTGCTCAAAAAAACAGGCTTGAAAGTCTTTCTACAGAGATAAATGATGCTATTTCTAAATTGGTCCATGCCTCTCAGGAAAGAAAAGTCTTTGAGAAATTAAGAGAACGGAAATGGGATGAATTTCAGTCAGAGGTTAACAAAGAAGAACAGGAATTTATGGATGAGATTGCTTCAATTGGTTATGAAAGAAAAAAATAGATAATCCTTCACCACTAAAGACGCAAAGGCACAGAGAATGGAATCCAAAACAAAGAATGAAAACAATGAGAAGAATGAAAAGAATAAAAAAAATCCTCATCCACTCATAAACGAGATTATGGGGATAATACTGCTTGGATTTAGCATCCTGTTGTTATTAGCCCTGATAGCTCCAGAAAAAACAGGTAGTGCAGGAGAATGGCTGCACAATTTATTTGTCAACCCTTTTGGTGCAAGTGCCTATCTCATCCCTGTAATTATAAGTATCTTTGGATGGGATCGCATCAGCACAAAGGGAATAAGTAATGCTTCTGGTATCATCCGTGGCATAGGCAGTATTTTACTACTGCTTGCCTTTTCCACCCTGCTTTCGCTTTTTTATTTAATCCATAATATTATGACCAATGGTGGTTATGTTGGGCTGCATTTTGGGTTATGGCTGGCAAATAATTTTCATTACGGCTCGTATGTAATTGTTTTTACCTGTATAGCCATGGGTTTTATCTTGCTTACTCAATATTCGGTCATGGTACCGTTTAAGATTTTGAAAAGGGTAGGTATCTGGGGCATAGGATTAATAAAACTGCCTGAAACAGAGGATGAAAAGCAAGAGAGGGTAGATAAGAAATCTACTGTCAAGAGCGAGGCTAAGGAAAAAGATAAGGAAAAGATAAAAACAGGAAGGCACGAAAAAGGAGAAAAAGAAGAACGCATAAAAGAAGTTCATATTCCTAATATTGTACTACCAAAGGAGATAGTTCTTGTCCCATCTGAAAGCATACAGCCTTTGGATGGTAGTGAAAAAACATATCAATTACCAGACACATCCCTGCTTAAGGATCCGCCACCTGCCTCGGAAAAAGACTTACGAGAAGACCTATTACTGACCTCAAAGCTGCTTGGTGATACCCTTGAAGAATTTGGAATTGATGCAAAGGTTGTTCAGGTAAACAGGGGACCCGTACTAACGAGCTTTGAGGTTCAACCTGGGGCTGGCGTAAAGGTATCCAAGATTGTCTCTCTTTCAGATGATCTTGCCTTATCATTGGCTGCACCAAGTATCCGTATCGAAGCCCCTATCCCAGGCAAACAGGCTGTAGGCATAGAAATACCAAATAGAAAGGCAAATATGGTTGGACTTAAAGAGGTACTCCTTTCTGAACAGTTTCAAAATTCATCCTCGATTTTACCATTAGCCCTTGGCAAGGATATTATGGGTACTCCTGTAGTTACAGATTTGACCAGGATGCCTCATATGTTAGTTGCCGGTGCCACAGGATCAGGAAAAAGTGTCTGTATAAATGGCATTATCATGAGCCTGTTATACAAGACACACCCTGATAATGTCAAATTTCTGATGATTGACCCCAAGATGGTAGAGCTAAGTGTTTATAACGGCATCCCACACCTACGATTTCCAGTTATTACCGGACCAAAAGAGGCAGTCAAGTGTCTGAAATGGTTAGTCAAAGAGATGGAGGAAAGATATAAGCTCTTAGCATCAGAAGGGGTAAGACATATCGAGGGTTATAATACCAAACTTCTTTCAAGAGAAGAAAATACCATGTGCTATATCGTAGCTATTATCGATGAGCTGGCAGATCTGATGATGGTTTCCTCTCAGGAATGTGAAGATTCTATTGCCCGGTTGGCTCAAATGGCAAGGGCAGTTGGAATTCATCTTATTTTAGCCACCCAACGACCCTCTGTAGATATTATTACCGGCGTAATAAAGGCTAATTTCCCTTCCCGCATTGCCTTTCAGGTTTTCTCCAAGATAGATTCAAGAACCATCCTGGATATGAATGGAGCAGATAAGCTCCTTGGTCGGGGAGATATGTTATTCCTGCCACCAGGAGCACCCAAGCCTACCCGTATACAGGGAGCATTTCTCTCTAATGAAGAGATTGAGGATGTCGTAAAATTTATTATCTCTCAGGGGTTTGAGCCACATCAAGAAAAGTTTACTGCCAATACATTAGAAGAAAAACAAACTATTTTTGATGAGGATGACCTTCTTGAGGATGTTCTTAGATTAGCTGTCAGAAATGAAAGTATTTCCACCTCTATGATTCAAAGAAAGTTAAAGATTGGATACAACCGTGCTGCAAGAATAACTGAGCTGCTGGAAGAGCATAACTTTATAGGTCCTGCCGATGGTGTAAAACCAAGAGAGGTTTATGTTACTCAAGAGGATCTGGACAGACTGTTTGAACACAGGTAAGAGAGGGGATATGAGAAGGATAGGTGATTAAATCGTTACTTTCTGAATTCTGTATTCTTTCTATCTGAGTAACCTCCAAATATCTTTATCTATCAAACTTGGATCAATATTTGGGGGCACATTCCCATTGAATGGGTAAATAACAGTAGTTATTTCACATGGTAATTTTACCATCCCCTGATACCTTAAAATCGAGGCACGAACTAAAGAGCCGTAGCCCGGAGCTATCCACCCTCCATCAGGAATATCCCCTGTATCAATAATATCCACATCAAGTAACATCGATGCTGCCGGTTGAATTACTATCCCTACCCCTTCAGGGTGCCGAGCTACAATTGTTTTCCCCACAATTGATCGAGGGGTTCCCGCTGTCAGAGATGTTACCTCCTCCAATTTTACACCAGGAACAAAGTGAAAATAGCCTTCAACAAGGTGTTCCCCATGCCCCTCAAGTGAATCATGAATAACCCAATACTCAGGTGTCAGGGGTACAATTTCAAACGGACAACCACAAGAGGAGAGCACCTCTGGCAGGTTTGTTTCTATAGCAACCTTAGCAGCGGCTTTCTCTGCCAGAAAGGCTCCTTCCTTTTTAAACAAGACAGCCCTTTTATGGATAACAGGTTTATAGCCATTATGAGAACCAATCGCAAGATCAAATTCTTTGTTGGTTATCCACTTTTCCAGCTTATACTCAGGTACATTTGACCAACTCATCTTGCCTGCCTCTTTGGCTTGAGATTGTCCATCAATAGTAATGGTATTATGTGCCCTTGTTTGCCTGAAATAATAATGCAGGCGTTCATCCCCATTATAGGTGTAGAAACCAGGGTCAATAATCATAGGATGTCCAAAGGCTGATAACTCAAAGGACAATAGATCCGCATGACCATGTGCTGCAGAGGGTGTAGAATCCTTAAACAGCCCAGATGCTATCTCACCACAATCAAAGCATAGGTAATTGCTATCCTTGCTCCAGTCGCTTCTCATGATATAATATCCGCTCTTCTCAAATGCCCTTGAACCATTCTCAGGATAAACATCAGCAATCCCCTGATATTTCTTCAGACCATCTATCCCTAGGAGCCACAAGGAATCTTCACTAAAACCCTTGCCAGAAATGTTCTCTCTGCCAGAAAGACTTCCTTGCGCAATCTTTTTCATATCACCGCGATTAAAAAGCACTGCCCCTGTAGACAAAAATGCACGAAAATCCCACATTGGAGGATTTTCAACATAGATTGAACGAGCGTTATCTATATCCCCCATCATAGGGATTAACCCATCTGGTCTGATCATATACATAGAAAACTCTATCGCCTTTTCAACTCCCAGCCACACCCTATCTGACACCTGACACCCATTCATCTCCCTTAACAGGGTAGCCATCAGATAAAATCCGAGTGTAAAGTGTTGATAAAATGTTGCCTGTTCTACAATACCACCATCTTGATAAAACTGCTTCCCTATCTCACCATCAAGCATGTTCCAGCTTTTCTTCCTCCATACCTTAGCCTCCTTGAATTCAGGGAAAATAGTAGCTATCATAAACAGGGCTGATAGCTCTCCAATAAGATGATTATACGGGCTGGAGAAGAAAGAGAGATGATTTTTAAGATAATCAGCGTGCTGATAAATAGACTTTAATATCTTTAGATTTGTTTCCGGTGTCAATAGAGAAGAGCGAAGACAAAAATGATATGCCCATAACCAGGAGGTACTCCTGACTGCCACCTCTAAGGCACTTGCCCAGTTTATCCCTGTTTTATATGGATTATCATCTATCCATGAGGTAATAAGAGTAAAAAATTCCTTGGCATATCTTTCATCTCCGGAAAGCCAGTATGCCTTGCCAATATCAACAAAAAACTGATGCCTGTTCAACTCCCAAACATGTTTAACATCCCCAATATCCCTGCCATAGATATTCACATCTGCATAAAATTTCATGGGCCATTCCTTCAGGCTAACAGGATCCTTTGTCCATGAAATCTCATCTTTATAGCTAACCTCAATACCCAAAAAAGAAAATTCATGCCTGCATATCTTATCTGCCTGTTCTGTTGACTGTTGAATAAGTTGAGGATACTGTTTATGTATAGTCTCAAGCATGGATTGCTTCTTGTGCTCATCAACAAAAAAAGCAACACCCTGTCTTTTTCGCATATAATTCAACAAGCCATCTACTGATTTTTCTCCTACAGTTATTTTCTGAAAAAATGCTGCATCAGTTTTATAGGGATATAATTTTCCTGCTTCTGCATACCATACAATTTTCTCAACTTGTTCATAAAAAAGCCCCCGGCATCTGAAGCTAATCTCTGATACAGACATATTTTGAAGTTTACTAATAAGACTCAAGCTATTTTCCTCCAAAAAAAAAAGACACGATAATCGTGCCTTTTTCAACAATTTATAATTATCACATTTGAAGCATTCCCTATTATTCTACGGTTTTTGTCCTGACCATAGGCTTCAACCCCAATTCTGGAAACGACATAGCAATAGATTCCATCTTTGTATTAGCAGATTTTACCAATTTATGCTCTGGATATTTTATTACAAATTTTTTATAATATCCAAAGGCCTCCACAGGTTTTTTGAGGACATCCAGATACATTGTAGCTACCTCATATAGGGCAGCAGCAGCTCGATTGCTTTCAGGGTGCGAATCTATCAACCGCTGCAATGTTTCCATTGTTTTATCATACTGTTTTTGTTGTTTGTAAATATCAAGAATAAATTCCCAAGCAGTTGCTTCTACCTGTGTTCCCGCATAGTCCCTGATAAGCCTCTCGTAATGATTAATTGCCTGAGCATAAGCTTCTTGTGCCTTATCATCCTGCTTACAAGCATCATAATAATCACCAATATATCGCAAAATCTGCAGTGCAGGATAGCTAACAGGATAATCTGTAATTATTTTTTGATAGCACACCAATGCCTTATCCCATTTTTTCTCCATCTCATATGTACGACCAATAGCTATTTGAGACTGAAGACACATATTTATCTGTTCTGGATATGTATCCTGTAAATTTCTAAATTCTTTTCTTGCTTGTGGATATTTTTTCTTCAAAAAATAGATATTAGCAATATTAAACTGAATTCGAGAGGCAGTATCCCATTCTGGATAAATACGCAAAATATCCCGAAAAGCACCTATGGTCATTTTTGTCTCATATTCAGAGGACTTATCTGGATTTTTTATAATCTGAGCATACAGCTTATTAGCATACCAATACATCCTTTCAGACATATATTCCTTGCTGCACCCAACCAGTAACAATAAACCTATCATACAGATAAGAGTGCGACACTTAATACCCATAACAACATTATTATTCATTTATATTCTGCCTCTTAATTAGGAATAATATAGTCAAAGAGGTAGTTATCAACACCCCTATAAACAACGAAAGAATAAATCCACAGGCCATTACACCCAGCACACTTTCTGGCAAAAGGTTTACAAAGAAAGAGAGCATCTTTTGTTTAACCAGAACCACACAGGCACCAAATAATGCAGGGACAGCAATTATTACGATGGTTGGGAGATACATCGACCAGCCAACAATTATCCCTTCTTTTATGGCTGAAAACAATTTCTTTTTTTCTAATATCATTATAGGAATAGCATAAGCCAGAAAGGGCTCCACCAATAAGCAGATAAACAGACTCAGGTATTGGCAAATAGTAAGCATCCTCCATGAAGGTATATGAAGAATTTTTGCCAAAGCAGGTGGATAACACTGTAAGGCTAAAAACTTAAGAAGCATAAAGATACCAATATAAATTAAAAGAACAATTATCCTTAGAAAAAAAGATGGCACATATTTTTTTATAGATAGCCCAAGATTTTTCCCAAGGTCTGCCTTTTCTCCATTAACCACAAAAGATGTCATCCCAACCGTTACCGCACACATTAAAGGCATAAGCACTAAGGTTAAGGGCAGACTTACATATTCAAATAATGTTGGAAGCAACGAAAAATTATAGGGATAGTGCAAAAACATCTCCCCGAAGAATCTCTTGATAGGCGGACCAAGCAAAGGTTCCATTATTGGATGAGGCGCCAAAAGCAAAATACCCAAAAGGATCATTTCACACAAAGCAATAAAAGCAAAAGGCAAAAATATAGCCGGACATTGCCACATACTCTTAAAGGATACCTTCCATACCTCACCGCAAAGAAAAAGCCTATCAATCAAATTTCCTTTCATTTTTTTATTAACTACAGATAGAAGCATCGTAATAGTTCACCGCAGAGACGCAGAGGCACAGAAGATGGAAAACTAATCAGATCACAGAAAAGATAATTGGTAAGGCAAGTTGATTTACCAGTAGTTTACAATGTCAATTTTCAATGTTTCTGCCTTAAGGGATGAAATCAATCGTATGGACAATAAACTTTTAAGTTTTTCTCTGTGTCTCTGCGCCTCTGCGGTTAGCTGAACTGTTACGAAGCATCTAATTGTCAAGAATCAACCTGTAGTCTTTTCCTCCTTTCTTTTAAAAAGATGTTGTGATAAAAACGGACTCAATTCCCTCAGGAATTTCTTCTCCCTTTCCAGCCCTGCTGTTACATCCCCTTTTATTAATGGGGTTGAAACACGAATCATTGCCCCGGGGCTATTACGGTTTATTACCTGTTTTAGTACAAAATTAAGCTGATGAAGATAAAAATTATCTGTGACCCTTGTACCAGCCATATACCAATTAAGGACTAATTCATCCCTCTCCTTTATCTTGATATGCATCACATGGGCATTAAACTTAGAAAATGGTTTCTCTCCACCCAAATCAATCCCTTCTGTTCTTTCCTCAAAAAGTTGTGATCCAGCACCATCGTAGCAAAGCTCAGGTGGATGGAATGTCTCCCGATTCTCAACACTCACTATAACATACAAAAGAATGGTCTCGCCCTTTGGATTCACATACTGACGCATCAAGAGGTCATCAGGACTAAGCATATTATATTCCCGTTCAGGTATCTCTAAATCCTGTCCAACCCAATCCCCAATCTGTAATGGAATCCCTGCCAGATTAAAATCTTTATGAACCTTTGGAGGAATAGCCATCACTATAACTATTGGCAATAATACAATTAATAAAATTACAACCTGCCAGTAAGGTTGTCGAAAGATTGATTTTCCTC
>JBDRAP010000202.1:0-7146 GCA_043823615.1 bacterium | reverse complement strand
CCCCTCAGCCTGTCCGTTGTCACCACTAATGGTAACGGTCTTACTGCCGATACTATATCCGCCGGAATCCTCAACAAATACAGTCAATTTGCGGGTGGTATAATCAATAAAATCAATATTGGTTCTGGCGTTTTCAACGGTAACCAATTGAAAATTTGTATCATAGCCAAGTGTGTCTTCATCGATACGGACATCATGTCCCTGCTTTTTAGCCAGAAATAAGTATTTGTTGGCAAGCAGCGGCATACTGTAATTAACGCCTGTGGCAGAGAGCGACTTTTTACTGGGATTGGCTTCAATAGGGTTGACGGTACTTACAGACTGTGCCTTAATCTCAACATCCTCAACCAGCACATCCTGACCGTTTTTCTGGATGCTGTAAATCACCCGTCCGCCCACAGGATAGATGCTGATATCTACAAAGTCAATAGCCAATTGTTCAGGTCCGCTCAAGGTAATCTCTGTTTCCCTGATACTCTTTTCAAACTCATGGGCAGCATCCCCTGTACCCATACTGGCACGAATTAGATAATTACCCAACGGCAAATGGGCAAACTCATAGTAACCCTTATTGTCTGTAACAGTCAAAAGGGTGACGGTACTGGTTCCAATGGCTGTTAGATTTTTTTTATTATCCATGGCAATTCGTCTCAGGACATTTTTATCTACATGGCTTGATGTGAGGCTTAAGGTTACACTTCCTACCGGTGTCCGCAGGTCTGATGCCCGTACGAAGCCTGCAATCTTGCCATCAATCACCTTCACACGAGCATCTTTTTTGTCACTCCATTTTCCGTATTCTGACCTGACCTTTAGACTGATAGTATATTCACCTGCCTTCTCATATGCCTTGGTCGGGTTCCAGATATTAGCACTACCACCATCCTCAAAGGACCACACCCATGTATCAATATGCCCTATATCGGTATCCTCAACAAAATCCGGATTATTTCCCTCAAGCTGAATGGGTGAAAAATTACCGCCAAAGATACCCCCGCGATAAGGACCCCCGGGAATGGCTGTTGGTTTGCCGGCTTCAATGGTAATAGAAGAGTAACCATAGCCGGTTAATTTCAATCCTTCTTCTGTAGTTATTGTTACTTCAGCCTTAACTGTATATTGTCCAGTTTTTTTCCATGTATATTTCGCTTCACCACGATCATTTGTATCTACAGTCTTTTCATAGCCATCCGTAATATACCACTGATATTTATAGGCAGCACCGGGATAACTTGTCTGGTTAAATGAACATTTTAGCTCAACAGGCTTTTCAGGTCTGCCGGTGTATAAACCTTGTGCATCTACCTTGACCGGCTCGTATATCTTCAGGTCAAACGCCTGCTCAGCACTTTGAATACCATAATTTGTTACTGCCTTGCACCGGATCTTGTTGTTCAGATTGGCTTTGTTCCATGTATGTGAGACAGACTCAGTTGCTATTTGTTCTTTTTCAATTGTATCCCAATCATTATCAAAATCCCATATAAATTTCTCAACATTTTCAGATGAATCTCCGTTGTTCCCTGTTACCCCGGCAGCTCGCAGGTAGACAAACTGATCTTTAACGCCAACATATTTGTCATTACGCCAGTAGCTGGGATTTGTTGTCCCTGGTTTATCGTCAACCTTTGGAAGTACCCATACATGGACAGGGATATTTGTAAGCCTCCCAAGTATCTTCTTACCCTCAACCGTTTCAAGGGATGCGGCATAAATTATATGGTTACCGAGGTCAGAGAATGTATAGCATTTATTCGCGTCGCTTGTTACATCAAAATCAGCCGGAGTAAGCTTTGAGATCTCGTCATCAGAGAGTTTATCTGATCTTTTCCACCCGTATCCGGTCACTTTTGCCCCGGGGAAAGAAGGGGTAGAGGACATTACATTAAAAATCACACTACCGTTCAGCCCTACATTAACCTTTTCGTTTGTTCCTTTTCTTGGCCAATAATAGCTGACTTCTGCCGGATTATAACTAGTACTTAAAAGCCTAACCGCATCCTTATTATTATTGATTTGTAACATATTGTTGAAATGACTTGGACCACTAATTCTATCTAGGGGTACCAACTCTATACTATCAGTCGAACCCGTACCCAGCGTCCCTTGGTTTTTTGAGAACCTCACCCACCAAGTCGATTGTGGTATGTCCCAGTTCACTGGCACATCCCCGTTATTCTCGAATTTGATGGTCATCTTTTTTGATTTATTAAATTCCCTTATAGAACCATTTATATCGACATAGATATTACCAAAATCATGCCTTCCATCAGCAGGTTCTATCACCTTTATTTTTGATTCCTTTTCTGAATAAGTAAGGGTCAGTTTCATATCGTCAAATACGCTCCAGTTCCAATTTTGACCAGATGGTCTATTTGTCCGTACCAAGATTTTAATCTGTTGCGCATTTGCTGGCACTACAGCACTTATATCAAACGACGACCATGTCATACAAGGCTTATATGTGGTATAATGACTTGTAATCTCAGTAGAGGAGCCATAGAAATACAAGATAGGTGAAACCTCGTCATTATAGGTGCTAACAACACCTGTAATCTTTGCCGTTATCGACCCAACTAACATTTTATTAGTCATATAGTTCGAGATATCTACCCATTGCCACGCATTGGAAGACGCACCCTGCTCACCAAAGTAAAATAACCGATTTCCAGCATATGTAGTTATAGTTTGACCCTCGCAAGTTATTGCGCCATACGCAAGAAATGTAGAATCAGCACTCCATCCCGTCGTTGTCCCCTCTTCTGCCCCGGGATTCACAAGCAAATTATCGGTCGTTATCGTAGTAACCGCCCCGGCCCAATTAGCCCAGAGTGTCAAAAGCACTATCACCGCACCCATCAGTTCCAATCCTTTCTTCATCAAGCCATGATACTTATTCATTGTTTCATACCTCCTCGTATGTTGAATAGTTCACCGCAGAGGCGCAAAGACGCAGAGAATAAATCAGATTACAAAGCACAGAGGAGACATACTACAGATTTTCCTCTCTCTGGCTTTCTATATTCTGTGTTCTGATTTCTGTTATTTGATCAATTTCCATACTCATCGCCTCTGCGTCTCTGCGTCTCTGCGGTTAGCTGAACTGTCATGAACCACTACCCATTGTCTGTTGTATGCAATCCGATAATCAACTTGACATCCTTGCGTCAACTTAATTAATGGATTGTATATATGCTCGTAGGGGCAAACCCCCTGTGTTGCCCTTTGTTGCCCGTAGTTGCCCGTGTATGCGTGGTTGCCCCAATCAGGGGCAGGCACAGGGGCCTGCCCCTACGGCAGATTATTACGAACAATTGCGTCACCTGATTTAATTCTGACTCCTGAATATCTACCACAGATTAAACAACAAAGAAACCCGATGGGTATCTTCTAATTTGCCCCAAGGGACATAGGCATAATCAACCGTAACAAAGGTGTGTTTATAGCCAATCCCGGCTGTAATCCCATCACCTTCATCAATTCTGGAATCATAACCACCCCTGACAGCAAAGGATTTGTTTATCAAGTATTCACATCCAAGGTTAAACTTAACATCATTATCCCTTGACTTGGTGATATCCATGGCAGTGGTAAGATTGTTCTCCAGCATGGTGTATGCTGCCCCAATCTTGATCATTAATGGTAATGGATCACCCTCCTTGTTAAACTTTATCTTGTTGCCTATATTTTGGATTGTTCCGCCAACTGTCAGGTTATCAACCTGTGTTTTGCTTAAAACACCAATGTCAATGGCAAAGCCCTTGGCATCATAGCTGTCAATCTTACTTTGCAGCAACTTACCGCTTATACCAACCAAAAGCTCATCAGAAAACTTCCAGCCATAGCCGCCGATAAAAGCCATGTCATAGGCAGTGTAATCACCCGTTGGTTTCTGGGTTACATCATATCCGGGAATATTCCCTGATCCTAAGAAGGTAAGCCCTGCACACGCTACCCCTTTCTTAAATGGGCCGGCAAAGCTAAGATGATCATAATAGGTTTTAGCAAGCCATGTGTTGTGCATTACATTTATTTGCTGATGGTCAAGATTAGCCAGTCCCGCTGGATTCCAGGAAATAGCATTGGCATCTGCTGCTACAGCTGTAAATGCCTCACCCATACCAATTGCCCTGGCTCCAACCCCAAGCTTCAGGAAATTTTCTGCACATGTGCCCTTTACACCTGCCTCGCAATAGATACCCATAGCAACAATCATACCCGTACAAATCAAACCACTCAACACATTTTTCTTCATTATTCCCGTACCTCCTTCAATAGAATTATTTGAAATGTGTAAGATAAGGAGAAATGGAGAAAAGGGAGAACAGGGGAGAATACAGAATTAAGAATATTCTGACTCCTATTAACCTTCTCCACTTCCCCACTTTCCCCTTTTCCCCTTTTTTACACATCTGTATAGCCTGCTAATGAAAATATTCTATATTCTTCCAAAGCAGATAATTTAATAAAAAGAGTCCCATCATTTTACCTTCCGAACATCGTTTAGGCTTAATAATAACCTGAAATGTTTCTGTATCAGAACGATTGCCAAGCAAATCTGTAGATTGAAATCTAATCTGATGAATTCCTTTATCAGATATGGAGAATGGCCCCTTATATTCTGTCAGTTCAGACTGATCAACGCTAAGGTATAATTTATCTATTCCAACCCCGGCATCCTTTGTTTTTAACCTAAGTGTATGCCTCGAAAAAACAGAATCACTATTTCTTACTACTTTACACATAGCTGTAACAAGTACTACACCTGGTGGTGTGCTGTCAACAATAACCTTAACCATCTTTACCTTTGACTGATTGCCTGCAATATCCCCTGCCTGAAATCTAATCTGATGGCTGCCTTCCTCAAGAATAGAAAATGTTCCATTGTATTTCTTCCACTCCTCATTATCTATCCTGTATAATACCTCATCCACACCAGAGACATCATCAATAGCTGTTAATGAAAATCCAGAATTCGGATGAACGAAATACTCAAGATTACCCTTTCTTACTACCTTTTCATCCTTATCTGTAGCAAATACTACCTTGGGTGGCAGGCTATCAACAATAACCTTAATCATCAATTCCTCTGACTGATTGCCGAGAGTATCCCTTGCCCGGAATCCAATCTGATGGCTGCCTTCCTCAAGAATAGAAAATGTTCCTGTATATTTCTTCCACTCCCCATCATCTATCCTGAATAATATCTCGTCCACACCAGAGGCATCATCAATGGCTGTTAATAAAAATCCAGAATCTGGATGAACGAAATACCCATGATCACTGTCCATTACTATCTCATCCTTAGCTGTAATAAGCACTACACTTGGCGGTGTGCTGTCAACAATAGCCTTAATTATCAATTCTTTTGACTGATTGCCGAGGGTATCCCTTGCCCGGAATCCAATCCGATGGCTGCCTTCCTGACAAATCGAAAATGTTCCTGTGTATTTCTTCGGCTCCTCATCATCTATTTTGTATGACACCTCATCCACACCCGAGGCATTATCAGTGGCTATTAATGAAAATACGGCTTGCGGATGAACGAAACATCCTGATTCCTGTTTTACACCATCTATCTCGATTTTTATTTTTGGCGGGGTATTATCAACAATGACATCAATCATCTTCTTCTCTGACTGATTGCCGAGAGTATCCCTTGCCCGGAATCTAATCTGATGGCTGCCTTCCTCAGAGATCAAAAATACCCCCCCTGTGTATCTCTTCCACCACTCATTATCTATCCTGTATAATACCTCGTCCACACCAGAGGTATCATCAATAGCTACTAATGAAAATCCTGTATCAGGCTGAACGAAATGCTTAGAACCATCATCCTTTACTACCTCATTCTTATCTGTAATAAGTACTACACTTGGTGGCGTGCTGTCAACAATAACCTCAATCATCTTTTCCTTTGACTGATTGCCGGCAATATCCCTTGCCCGGAATCCAATCTGATGACTGCCTTCCTCAGAGATTGAGAATACCTCCTCTGAGGATTTCTTCCACTCCCCATTATCTATCCTGCATAATATCTCATCCACACCAGAGACATCATCAATAGCTGTTCCAGAGGCATCATCAATAGCTATTAATGAAAATCCTGTATCCTGCTGAACGAAATACTTGGAAGTACTCTTTCTTACTACTTTTTTATCCTTATCTGTAATAAGTACTGCCTTGGGTGATATGCTGTCAACAATAATCTTAATCATCTTTTCTTCTGACTGATTGCCGACAATATCCCTTGCCATGAATCCAATCTGATGGCTGCCTTCCTTAAGAATAGAAAATGTTCCATTGTATTTCTTCCACTCCCCATCATCTATTTTGTATGACACCTCGTCCACACCAGAGGCATTATCAGTGGCTATTAATGAAAATACGGTTTGCGGATGAACAAAACACTCCTGTTCCTGTTTTACACCATCTATCGCAATTTTTATCTCTGGCGGTGTATTATCAACAATGACATCAATCACCTTCTCATTTGACTGATTGCCTACGGCATCCCTTGCCCGGAATCCAATCTGATGGCTGCCTTCCTTAAGGATCGAGAATACCCCTGTGTATTTCTTCCACTCCCCATTATCTATTTTGTACAATACCTCATCCACACCAGAGGCATCATCAATAGCTATTAATGAAAATACGGCATCCGGATGAACAAAACACCCTGATTTCAGCTTTACACCATCTGCCATAATTTTTATTTCCGGCGGTGTATTATCAACAATGACATCAATCATCTTTTCCTCTGACTGATTGCCGACAGTATCCCTTGCCAGGAATCCAATCTGATGGCTGCCCCCATCAGAAATAGAAAATGTTCCACTGTATTTCTTCCACTCCCCATCATCTATTCTGCATAATACCTCATCCACACCAGAGGCATTATCAATAGCTGTTAATGAAAATACGGCTTGCGGATGAACAAAACACCCTGATTCCTGTTTTACACCATCTATCGCAATTTTTATTTCCGGTGGTGTATTGTCAATAATGACATCAACCACCTTCTCATTTGATCGATTGCCAACAGCATCCCTTGCATGGAATCCAATCTGATGGCTGCCTTCCTTAAGGATCGAGAATACCCCTGTGTATTTCTTCCACTCCCCATTATCTATTTTGTACAATACC
>JBDRAP010000201.1:0-4184 GCA_043823615.1 bacterium | reverse complement strand
GATGCTGGTGTTGTCATGGACCTGCTTATTCATGATATTGATATTGTTCTCAATCTTATTGATTCTGCCGTTGTTGAGCTTCATGCTGTTGGAACACGGGTTTATTCTCCGTATGAAGATATTGCCAATGTTCAGATTATTTTTGCCAATGGATGCATAGCCAATCTCACAGCATCGAGAGCAACAGAAAATAAGATACGAACATTAGCAATTACCCAACCAGATGCCTATATTTTTCTTGATTATGCTGAACAGGATATTCATATCCATCGTCAAACAACCGGCAATTATATCCTGACCCATGATACTGTCGGGTATCAGCAAAGATCAGTCATTGAAAGAGTATTTGTCCATAAAGATAACCCATTGAAATTAGAATTATCCCATTTCCTGAATTGTATTACCAATGAAACAAAACCCTTGACTACACCAGAGGATGATTTGACGGCATTAAGAATAACCTTGAATGTTTTGGAGCAGATAAAGGCAAGGACTAAGGCAAACTCAGTTGCCAAAACAGATTCAAGGACATCCTTGACAGTGGCGGTTTCTTCATGACTGCCATATCTCGATTGCTAAAATATGTTCTTGGATACAAACTGCTTTTTTTTGCAGCCATTTGTTGCATATTGATTGTTTCTGGATGTGCTTTGGCATTTCCCTGGCTGATCAAGGGATTGATAGAGGATGCCTTAAACAAAAAAGATCTTTTCCAATTAAATATTATCTTAGTAGCAGCCCTTGTGATTTCTATTATTCAGGCTGTGTCTCAATATTTCCACAGTTTTATTATGAATTATATCGGGCAACGCGTACTTTTTGTTATTCGAAATCAGATATTTGAACACCTCATTCATCTTTCTATGAAATTTCATAAGGATAGCCGATGTGGTGAGTTGATTTCAAGAACAATAAATGATGTTAATGTCTTGCAAAATCTTATTATCTCCGGGGCAGTGGTTTTGATTAAGTCCCCATTTATCTTAATAGGTGGGATATGTATTATATTTTACATCCACTGGAAACTTGCCCTGTTAACCATGGTTGTTGCTCCGCTTATTGCTGTGGCTATTACTCAAATAGGAAAAAGGATGCGACAGGTAACCCATCAGATTCAGGAAAAGATGGCGGATATTACTAATATTTTGCAGGAAACCATCTCTGGCATATCCGTAGTTAAACTCTTTTGTGCTGAAGAGATAGAGTTAAAACGGTTTTCTGGTGAGAATGAAGGATATTTTTACCTGTATCTCAAGGGAATAAAACTGATGGTGATATCCGGACCATTTGTTTGGCTTGTTGGGATGATGGGTATGCTCTTGGTTATGTGGTATGGTGGGTATGAGATTGCTCATGGACGATTAACCCCTGGGGCATTGATGTCTTTTGTGGCATATTTGCTGATTGTATCCAGACCAATCCAGGATTTTTCTCAGGCAAATATTCTTATTCAGCAAGCAGTAGCATCAAGTCAGCGGATATTTGAGCTTCTTGATACTAAACTCACGGTTGAAGAGTTACCAAATGCCTTTGAGATGCCGGATATTCAGAAGGTAGAATGCAGAATGCAGGAATCAGAATTCAGGAGACAGAATTCATCGAACCACGAATCACGAACCTCCAGGGGAAAAATAGAGTTTGTAGATGTATCATTTGTATATGAAGATACGCCTGTGCTTCAGGGGATAAACCTACAGATTGACTCGGGTGAGGTTTTGGCTCTTGTTGGTCCATCTGGTGGTGGAAAAACCACATTAGTCAGCCTTATCTCACGGCTCTATGATCCTGTCTCAGGTGTAATCAGGATAGATGGAGTGGATATTCGGGATGTAACCCTGAAAAGTCTGCGAAGACAAATAGGTATAGTTCCTCAGCATACATTTCTCTTCTCCGGCAGTATTGCTGAAAATATTGCTTATGGTATGCCTGATGCATCAATAAAAGAGATCATTGAATCAGCGATAACTGCCAATGCTCATGATTTTATTACTAATCTTCCCTCAGGGTATCATACACCTATAGGGGAACATGGTGTCAGGCTTTCAGGCGGAGAGCGACAAAGGATAGCCATTGCCAGGGCATTACTCAAAAAACCAGGGATATTGATATTGGATGAGGCAACGGCATCTCTTGACACAGAATCAGAAAACCTTATTCAATCTGCTCTTTTCAGGATTATGCGTCAGCAAACAACTATTATTATTGCTCACAGGCTTTCGACCATTATTCAGGCAGACAAGATTGTTACCATCAGTCAGGGGAGTATTGCGGAAATAGGGACACATGATGAACTTCTGTCTTCTGGTGGATTATATAAAAGGCTTTATGAGGTACAGTTTAATACAATAGGTTGAAGTAAGCGTTCAGGTATCAGCCGTCAGCTGTCAGTTTTCAAGATAATTAGTTCTCAAAAACAAGGACAAGTAGTAATGAACTACTTGACACTCCATTGTTTTCTCCTCGATTTTTCCGTCTTTTTGGCTGAATGCTGAATGCTGAGAGCTGATGGCTGAACGCTTATAAGGTTGAGGCAATGATCCATCAGATTAAAGAGAAAATATTGTATATAATTTTGCCTCTGTTGGCTGGAATTCTTATTCGTCTCTTATTTTGTACCATCAGACTAAGGGTAGTTGGAGAGGAAGGGATAGCAGCCGGTAGTACAAAAGAAACCACCTCATCATTAGAAAGTGGTGTTGCTGAGAAGGTACGGATTATTTACGCCTTTTGGCATGGACAACAATTCCTGCTTGTACCATATATGAGTCAGAGGGGTATTATATTAATGAGCAGCCTGAGCAGGGATGGGGAGTATCAGGCAAGGATATTGCAGGGGTTTGGATACAGAATTGCAAGAGGCTCTTCGGCTAAGGGTGGTATCCGTGGTCTGGTAGGGTTAATCAGGGGGATGAAGGATGGATATAATTGTGGGCTGGCTATTGATGGTCCGGTAGGTCCAATCCATGAACCAAAGGAAGGAATAATATTCTTAGCAAGAAAAACTGGGGCATACATCGTTCCATTGGTTTCAACAGCCAATAGTAAATGGACATTTGAGGCAGCATGGGATAAATATATCTTACCAAAACCATTTAGTCATGGATTAATTGCCTTTGGTCAGCCATATAAACCAGAGGATGATACACCTGTACAGCAAGAGTGTGATGCGTTAAGGGAACGGCTGAATTCTTTAAGTAGAGAGGCAGAAGGGATGCAGAGGGAAGAGGGATAGGGGGCATCGAAGCATCTCTATTTAACGACAATATACGAGGAGGTACTATCATGATTGATGTAAAAGAAGCAGCTCAAAGGGCAAATCAATATCTGCAAGGTTTGATTTCTAATATTACAAACATTACATTAGAGGAGGTGGAGCTGACAGATGATGAGCAATTCTGGCTTATCACATTGAGTGGCTATAGTATAGCCGCAGGTGTGCAAAGTCTATTTGGAGCTACTGATAAGGTGTTTAAGATATTCAAGATTAAAAGGGATAATGGGGAAGTGGTGTCAATGAAGATAAGGATTGTTTGATGAATAATAGTTATCTTGAATTACTACTTCCGAAGCATAAGAATCGTGGAATTGTAGTTGATGCCAATCTGCTGCTTGTATATTTTTTAGGTTCCTTTAACCCACAGCTCATTCCACAGTACAAGAGAACAAAAAGTTACACAATTGAGGATTTTACTGTTTTGTACCAACTTATTAAATATTTTGATCGATTAGTTACAACGCCTAATATTCTTACAGAGGTTAGTAATCTATCCACAGCGTTAAGCGAGCCAATAAGGACAGAATATTTTAAGAAATTCAAGGACATGGTTGTGACATTAAGTGAAGAGGTTATCCTGAGTAATAAGTCGGTAGAGAATAAGTACTTTGAAAAATATGGGCTAACAGATACGGTAATTATAGAATTGTGTCAGGAAAAGTACTTAGTAGTAACAGATGATTTTCCGCTATCGAATTTATTAAATTGCTTGAGTATTGATGTAATAAATTTTAACCATATTCGAGGCTACAGATGGTCAATAGGCTAAAGCCACGGATTAGAGTGAAGGGAAGAGATTAACCATAAAGAGAGCACAAGCGAATTCATAAAGGACACAGAGAAAAGAGGGAATTTCTATCATTCTTCTTTTCTTAACTTATACACCTACTCGTGTTTTTTGTGTTTCAAG
>JBDRAP010000200.1:0-3274 GCA_043823615.1 bacterium | reverse complement strand
GTTGATCTGGTGGCTATTACCCCTACCCGTTTGGTCTGTGTAATCTCTGCAGCCTTTTGTGCGCCCGGTAAAATCACACCAATAATAGGCAACGAAAACTTTTGTCTTAATTCTTCAAGGGCAGAGGCTGAGGCAGTATTGCAGGCAACAACTATTGCTTTTACTCCTTGAGAGATAAGAAACCGGACAATTTCACAGGAGAATTTGACAACTGTTTCCTTTGATTTTGAGCCATATGGTGTTCGGGCTAAATCACCAAAATAAATCATTTCTTCACAGGGAAGAGCCTTTATTATCTCTGCCATGACCGTTAAACCACCAACACCAGAGTCAAATATGCCTATGGCTGCATTTTTATTCATAAACTACCCCTTAAATTCGAAATGTTCCAATCCCTCTACCTTCCTATTGGAGAAAAAACAACAACAAAAAGTAAAGAAAGCACAATCATAGCAGGATGAATATCATGTATCTTGCCTGTAAACAGCTTGATTAAGGTATAGGAAATTATACCCCAACCAATTCCATTGGCAATGCTAAAGGTAAAGGGAATGGTAAAAATAATTAAAAATGCCGGAAATGCCTCGTCAAGGTCTGCCCATGGAATATCAACAATAGCCCTCATGAGCATCAATCCGCTGATAATAAGGACAGGGGCAGTGATGGGGTAGAGATACCCAAGTGATGTTTGACACCCGCCACCGATCATCTCGACAACAGGGGTAAGAAATATGGCTGAAATAAAAAGCAATCCACAAAAAATACTGGTTAACCCTGTTTTGCCACCATATATTATGCCTGAGGCACTTTCTATGCAGGTTGTGGTTGTTCCTGCTCCAAATAATGCTCCAATGATTGTTCCAAGAGAATCAATGAAAAATATTTGCTTTTGCTTAGGGATGGTCCCTTCTTTATCAACTATTCTCGCCTGTGTGCTTAAACCAATTATATTGCCAATGGTATCAAAGAAATCAGAGATGAGAAAAGCAAGAATTGTTCCCCATAATCCTATCTTCAAGGCATTTCCAAGACTTGGGATACACTCGCCAAAGGCAGCAAATGGGGAGACAGGACACCCAAAGAGATGTGATGGAAATTTAACTACTCCAAAAAAAAGACCAATTACAGTAGTCAAAATAATGCTCAATAAAAAGGCACTTCTTATGCCTATATAAACAAGGAAAATAGTAACAATAAGTCCAATCAGGGCAACAACAGTAGCTGGGACATTAAAACTTCCCTGACTAATCATGGTAATGGGATGGGCAACAATAATCCCGGCATTCTTAAACCCCATAAAGATTAAAAAAAGTCCAATCCCAACCACAATTGCCTTTTTTTGAAAAATTGGAATGGCTTCCATAATAATATTTCGGACTCTGGTTAAAACGGTAAACGAGATAATGATCCCTTCAACAAGAATTATTGCCATCCCTGTTTGCCATGAAAGGTTCATCTTTATGCAAATAGAATAAACCAGGATAGAGTTCAATCCAATGGTTGGAGCCAAAACAAAGGGAAGGTTTGTAATCGTTCCCATCATGATGCTGCATATCCCTGCTGTAAAACAGGTAGCTGCCATAGCTGTCTCAAATGGCATTCCAATAGCAGAGAGTATGGCTGGATTTACAAAGATGATGTAGGCTAAGCTCATGAAGGTTGTTATTCCGGACAGAAACTCTTTTCTTATTGTAGATTCATGTTGACGAATCTTGAAGATCTTTTCTAACATTATAATTCCTTCGTTGGTTAGGGCAGGGACAAGAGGGTAGCACCCCCCCTGTCAGGTCGCTTTTTTCTTGTGGTCGCCGTCTCCATTCTGACTTCTGTATTCTGACTCCTGACTTCTGACTCCTGAATTCTGTATGCTGTCTTCTAACTATTTCCCCTTTTCCCTTATCAATTTGATAAATCGATCCAACACCTTAATCTTTTCTATGTCTTGTGTATAAGAATAGACAGCCGAATTCCCTTCGCCCATTTTTTCCAGAACGCCCAGAGAAAAGAGGTGAGTAAGACAATCTCCCACCTGATTACAATCCTTTTTCAGCCACCGGGCAATATTCAGAGCAGTATCCATAGCAAATTGATTGGTATTAAAGAAGACAACTATCTCCATTTCATCATTTGATTGGGATAATTCTTCTAAAAATTCTGTGATTGATTTCATCTGTAAATCCTTTTACCACGGAAACACAAAGGATATTCCCCCCTTTTTCCTTTTACGAGTACCTATCCCAAATGCTATGGCTGCCTATCTGTATTTCTTTCTTACCATCTTCCCTTACATCTCGTTTTCGCAATCTACCCCTTTCCATCTCATCCCGCCTGACAATGGAATGAATGCGAATAAATGCCTCAACAGCCGTTGGGTCAAATTTTTTCCCGGCGCCCCTTCTTAAAACAGTCATTGCCTCTTCGTCGCTCATGCCTACATAAGAGCCCCTGCTTGTTACCATTTTGTCAAAGACATCAGCAACTGTTATGATGCGTGCTCCATTTGGTATTTTTTCTCCAACAAGGCCATCCGGATAGCCGGTACCATCATACATCTCATGATGATGATAAACAAGGGAGATAATGGGAGACAGAAAATTCAGTGATTTTAATATTTGAATTCCAATAAAGGGATGATTCTTTATATCGCGAAATTCATCACTATTTAGCTCGCTTTCTGGTTTTAAGAGGATACCCTCTTTTATGCCTATCTTTCGAATATCATGCAAAATAGCTGGTGTAGCAATGGTTTCAATCTCATTCTGAGGCAAAGCCATTTCTTTGGCTATGCTCGCAGCATATTTACATACAGCCTCAGAATGTGCTCTCACAAATGGATCCCGTGCTTCAATGATCAAGGTTAATGATTTTACTACTTCATCGCTATATTTTTGCAATTTATTAGATACATCGGCATATTCAATAGCAATAGATGCTTGTGTAGAGATTGTCGCAAGCAATTCCATATCTTGTGAATCAAAACTCCCACCGGTTATCTTTGAGGCTACATTAAGGCTTCCAACTACTCTCTCTCTGATAGACATGGGAACGCTAAGATAGGAATCTTCAACATAAATGGCTTTCTCTTCATCACTAAGGGTTGCATCTTCCTTGACATTATTTATCGCTAATGGGGCATTATTTTGAATTACCCTGCCGGCAATCCCCTGTCCCAAAGACAACTTTTCCTCTGTTTCCTGTTCCATTTAGATACGCGCAACGAGGTTGCTCGCCGCGCTGGTCCACTCTGCCCTGGCCTGTGCCTCGGCCTTTATCG
>JBDRAP010000199.1:0-2381 GCA_043823615.1 bacterium | reverse complement strand
TGGTACACCCCCTATCCCTCATGTAGGAGGACCAATTACCATGGGTGCTCCTACGGTTTTGATTGGTGGCGTGCCTGCTGCCTGTATGGGTGATATGGCTACCTGTATTGGTCCGCCGGATACTATTATGATGGGTTGTCCTACGGTGCTAATTGGTATGGCAGGTGGTGGTGGTGCCGGAGCTGCTGGAGCTGCGGCAGGGGCAGCCGCAGCTAACTTTGCAGTTAAAACAAAGAGACGAGGTGGGGTGTTTGGGGCAATTGTAGGGAAAATTGTAGGTGAGATTGTTGATGCGGTGGCTGGTGCTGCTATTGGTGGGCTGCCGGGAGCGATTATTGGGGGGATTGTTGGGGCGATGAAAGGAGGGATGGTAGAGCAGCAGGAGATGGATTCACCTGTCCATTCTCATTCTCCTCAACCATTATCTACTCAAGATCTATCAGCTTCTACCTCTATTCATAACTTACATTCTGCAGATCCAAAAAGTGGGACAGTGGAGACGATAAAGGGAGGGGTGATAGGACAGCAGATGCTTCCCGGTTCAGATAAGGCAATAGAGACGGCAAAAGTAGAAAAGGCAGGAGTAAACAAGCCGATACCAATAGCACAGGCTAATAAATCACAAGGATTGACAGATGGGAGTGGGAAGGCAGCATGGGATGTAAATAAGGCATACGCTGCTTCTGAATTAGGGATTCTGTCAGCAAGGTATGAATCAAATGGTAATCCAGGTATAATTGCCAATAATCCAGGTGATCCTGGTGGGAAGTCATATGGTGCATGGCAGTTTAACACCAAGGATAGAATAGTTACTGACTTTTATAGATGTACCCAACATAGCAACAACGATATTTACACAAAACTGAATAATGCCTATATTGCTGATGGAAAGACAAATGGAACAAATTTTGATGCAGCATGGAAGAAAATCGCAAGCGAGAACCCTACCGTGTTTTTGCAATTACAGCGTGACTATGCAAAAAAAATGTACTACGATAATGCAGCAAATAAATTAAAGAATGCGGGTTTTGATATCAACAAACAGAGTCTTGCGTTGCAAAATGTCTTGTGGTCTACTGCTATTCAGCATGGTGCGGATGGATGTGTAAATATATTTAAGAAGGTTGATTTAAGTGGTAGCCAAGCAGATATAATTACAAATGTTTATAACGAACGAGGCAAATATTTTAGTGGATGTTCACAAAAACTAAGAGATAGTGTACGTAATAGGTTTAAGCGAGAAAAGGAAGATGCCTTAAACATGTTAAATAATCGATAGATTACTAAAATATAATTATGGAGGTTACGCACATGAGAAGAGTATCGCTATTTATATCAATCGTTACCATAAGTATTGTATTGGTAGCGTGTAATTCTGTTAGGCATAATCCAAACAGCAGCACTACACAAAATGAAACATCGAAGCCATCAACCGAAACAAAGGCTATCTCTCTAAGTCAAACGGTAGAGTCAGAGACACAAAATTCTACATCTGATAATTCCAAATTAGGGATTTTGTCAGAGAAGTATGAATCATGTGGTGATCCTGGTAGAATTACCTATGAATCCGAACCATCGCCCATCCCTATGGCAGGAGTTAAAGCAGATGGCTTTTACATTGAAGAAATTGTAACATCTTACGAAAGATTATTGACTTACGCCATTAATGATAACGAGTTTTCATTAATAAAGGATCTTTTGATGCCGGAAAGCGATATATGTCAATCACAAGAGAAGTTTGTAGCCGAGCAAGTTAGTAAAGGCATTAAGTATGAGCGTCCAGATGTTTGTACAGAAATTAAGAAAGGCAGTAAAAAAAATGAGTATAAGGTTTATGTAACAGGAAATGTTGAAATAAGTGAGCCAAATAAGGCTAAGGAAATCAAGGAAATTAAATGTATTTATACAGTCATAGATGATGGTAACATTAGAAAAATAACTGATATTCATGAAGAAAATGGAGGAATTGGGGAAAAGAGAATTGAGGTCGGACATTGAATGGGGAGAGTCGGAGCCATGCCTTGAATGCAAAAATCTTCTATTGCTTGATTTCGCTAACGGAGGATAGGGAGGGTGAACATCTTTCTATCCCACTAAATTCAAATGTCTCACAAACCAGTACACTGAACTGTTACCATAATTCTATATACGAGGAGGCTATGATGAGAAAAATCCGGATTAATTCCCCATTAATAAAGAGGGTCAGGGGATTATTGTTTATTGGTGCGTTAATGCTATTGTGGACACAGGCTGCCCAGTCTGCTATCACTGGTACAGTAACTACACCGTCTACAGGTGCTGTCTATGCCGGTAGCAGCAGTCAGGATATTGTCTGGACGGTTGCAGGTGGTAAGGGGACGCATGCAGTTGAGCTGTGGCTG
>JBDRAP010000198.1:0-9473 GCA_043823615.1 bacterium | reverse complement strand
GAAATTCAATCGGTTTGAAATTATACAGTTCCTACGGAACTGATTGATTTGTTTATAATTGTTCTACCGATATTATGTTCCTAACGGAACAATTGTCGGTGTTTTATAAGCTTGATGTAATTATCCACAACCGCACAGGTCAATATTTTTTATTCCCAAGGATAATGAGTCAGTTATTTGGCATGGGAATTGACAGTTATGATTTTTTCCTGTTCACTAACATCAAGTATCCTAACACATTAATCGTTGTGCATACTCCAATGCACCCATCTTATCTGTTATCCTTCCCTCTGCCACCCCTTCCTCTACTGCCTGAAGCAATCTTCCAATCAATGGGGATGGGGGCAGACAAAGATAATCCATTAGATCATGACCATTTATCAGTCTTGGAGGGTTTGCAGATGGTTGATGAGAATAGAGTTTATCCATGAGATAGCAGACGAGTTCATAGTGTTTTTTGATTACCTCGGCACTTGATGCCGGGCCCATGGTTGCATATCTATCAGCCAAAGAGAGCAGCAGTACAGCTATACCCTCTTGATGAGTAGCCTTAAAAAATCTATAAACAGCCCTGTCTGTTACCTCCCCACTCTCAACCAGATACCCGGGTCTCATATGATGCTTCACCATGCTTTTTAACATCTCAGTCTGCCTTGCAGAGAGTTTAAGCCTTATTCCAATTTTTTCAGCCATATCCCCACTCTTCAAGTCATGTCCAAAAAATCTTAGCCG
The DNA here is from genome assembly GCA_043823615.1 of bacterium. GTDB lineage: Bacteria > UBA9089 > CG2-30-40-21 > CG2-30-40-21 > CG2-30-40-21 > CG2-30-40-21. Next base: position 8,741 of record JBDRAP010000198.1, on the reverse strand, counting down.
CCCATTTTCTATGCTGGCACAGGATGGCTTTCCAATGTCATGCAGAATAGATGCTAACTTCAGCATGCAATACCTGCTTGTTCCGGATATTTCTTCCTGAAGATATTCCTTGATATGATGGTGCCATTTGGGAAATAATTCCTGTAGTCTTTTGTATATATCCTCAAGATGAAAAAGTGTTTGAAGCAGATGGTTCCAGACATCAAGGTGATGAAACTCATTCTGAGGTACATCCTTGGTAACCAATGTCTCAGGGATTATCTCCTTCAGCAATCCAAGATTATCAAGAAGGACAATATATGGATAGGCATATTCAACATCCATAATCAAAAGCAGCTCATAGACAATTCGTTCTATGGCAACCGTAGTTATGAGATGAGACAGCTCTTTGATAATAATAATGGATTCAGGGGTAAGGGCAAACTGCAACTGGGCAGAAAATCTCAACGCTCGAATCAATCTCAGCGGGTCATCTATAATGCTATGTCTTCCAATAAGTTGTATCCGTTTTTGTTTCAGGTCGTCAAGCCCGTTCAATGGATCAATAATCCTGTCAGCCTGAAGGCAACGCCATTGGCAAAGGTTGACAGCCATAGCATTAATAGTAATATCCCTTAACCGGAGGTCATGGATAATGTCTGCCCCCTTCAAGGGCGTAACATCAATTGCTATAGGTGTTCCTTCTGCTATTTTCCGGCAGATAATCCTTGCGGTCTGTGTTTCCTGATCCAAAATAATTAAACGACCACCAATGGCTGTAGCAACATCCTGTGAGAAGGCGATAGCATTCCCGCTAACCGCAAGATCATAATCATTGCTCACTTTCCTCATGGATGAGGGATGAGGAGAGTGTTCAGTAAATGCAGCATCCTTGTCAGACACAGCATCAAGAAGCATGTCCCTGATATATCCGCCAACAAGGAATACCTCTTGTCCATTTTTTTTGGCTATTTGAAGAATAGTGTCAATAATTTGTAAATTAATCATTATTTTACGGTGTACTACCTCCTCGTGATCACTCATTAGCAAGGATAACTACCCCCACTGGTAGAGAGTTAGGGTGTGGCTCAATTTTAGTGTCCGCCACCCTTGCTGCCGCCTTCGCCGCCACCTTCACCACCGCCACCGTGTTTCGTTTTCTTCGGTTTCTGTGCCTCGTATTGCCACTCCTTATACTCTTCCTCCTGTTCTTTTCGCTCCCTTTCTATAACCAATTCTTTTACGGCTTCAGCCTCCAGCCTCTTTTTTTCTTTAGTCTTTATTTCATATCCATACTCTTCATCTATTTCACAAAGCCCTTCTTTTACAGATGTTAAATTAACCCTTCTTAGTTTCCTTTCAATGTTATGATACGCAGCCTGACACTCTCCGCCACCCTGTGCCGCATATTCAAGTGCCTGCCAATATTCTCCTGAGGTATCCTTGCCCCGTATCTCGGATAAAACTGATAAATTATTAATGTATTTGCTCAAGGCAAGAAATCTTTCTTTCTTTTCCTCTTCTTTTACCCCTTTTATGATAGCATCCTTGTGTTCTTTTACCGCAGCCTCACATTTAGAGATAACCATTGCTGTCTGATGAAGTACAATCTCTGCCTGAGCAATATTAGATTCAACTACAAAATCCTTTAACCTGATTAGGACATTTTCCCATTCGCAAATAGCATCAGAATATCGACCAAGATTATAATTACATACCCCCATATTGTATCGCATCTCGTCTGTATCTATTCCATACCTTCTTGCCTCAAGATAGTGTTCAAGTGCCTTCCCCTGATTTTTTAACTGATAAAAGTATATGGTTGCCAGATGATACTGAGCAGTTGCATTCTTTGGGTTAACAGCTATTGCCCGTTGAAATTTTGACAAAGCCTTATCATATAATCCCTCTCTTTCATATATTTCACCTGCCAGATTATGCGCCTTATCCATATCAGGGGCATGCATGGCTGCTATCCTGAGATGTTTAATGGCTGCTTTCCAATTCTTTTTTTTATCTAAGATTTGAGCAAGATGGTATCTTGCCTCTGCCTGTTCAGGGTAATGGGCAAGAATCTCCTTAAACAAATCTGCTGCTATATCTAACCTGCCATTCTCCATATAGTATACCCCTACCTCGGTTAAGGCTGCTTTCGAGCAAACCACCTTACTGCGGGTATTTCGGGTTATAACCCGATGGATATTTAATGCCTTTGAATAATCTTTAACCTTAACCAATGCCTGAATATAAAGCCCAAGTGCATCTATATTTCCCCTATCAATTTTAATACAATAGTTGAGAATCTCCACTGCACCACTGGGACGATTTGTCTTAAGAAGAACCCTTGCCAGATTAATCCATGCCGGCAAATAGGCTGTATGCCTTCTAATCAGTTTTTTCAATCTTCTTTCAGCCTTATAAGGGTCACCATTTTTAATCATAAGATGAATAATCCCGTTTTCAGCGATAACATTATGCGGCTCAAGTTTGAGTGAGTGCTCAAACTTTTCTTCAGCCCATTTGTATGCTCCAATATCAAGGTATGCCTTTCCAAATTGATTGTAGGCATCTACAATACATTTCTCTATCCGAAAGTGTTTTAATGCCTCTTTCAATGTCTCTTCTGCCTTAAAAAATTCCTTTTCTTTAATTAAGCCGATACCCTTTTTCACACAAGTGTATGGATAATAAACATGGTTGTAAATCGGTCGGAATAAAACAGCGGTAATCCCACATATGGTTATTATTATGCTTAACCAGAAAATCTTGTTTTTAATCAGACGCAAGATAGGATTTGGCGGCTTTGCCTGCGGTTTTGGCTGACTGACAGGTGTTGAGACTTTTTTTTCCGGAGGCTTTTCCTTAAGCGACTCTTCATCGTATCTAAATTCTTTCTTGTACAATTCCTCTTCAGATAATAGGTCATCCTTAATTGCAGGTAGTGCTTCCTCTTCTGTGTGTTCATCAAAATAATCAGAGGCTTCCCCCAGTTCATCTCCTGCCAAAGGGTCCCCTCCTTGATCATCTTGATCAGCTGGAAACTGGTTATCTACAGAATCAAGAATGTCTTCTTTTATATCTTTTTCTTGCTCAATCATTTATTCGGACTCCATACTTGAAAATGAGGAGAATGCTTTTGCTCACGCGGAGACGCGGAGGGAGAGAGCTTCCATTTTAGGAACTGCATAGCTCCCGCTTTCCGTCTTCCCTAATCCTGTGCTTACTGTTTACTGCCTACTTCCTTTCCTCCATGCCCCATATCTCTGTAACCTTACACCAGCACAACCTCTATCCCTGCACAGGACAGAAACTCCACCCCATCCATGGGTCTGTTTTCATTAATGCAGACTACCCTTGTTATCCCTGCGGAAACAATCATCTTGGCACACAGGATACATACTAATCCATTAACATAAATAGTACACCCCTCTGTAGAGATGCCAAATCTGGCACACTGTAGAATGGCTGAAGCCTCGCCATGCGTACATGCCCCAGCCTCATACCTTGTACCGCTTTCAATATTCAGTTTATCCCGGTAGCATTCCATAGCATCAATGCAATGGGCTGCCCCTGTAATACAGATACCGTTATATCCGGTAGCAATGACCCTTTTGCCCCTAACCATTACTGCCCCAACCTTTTTTCGGATGCAGGTAGACCGCTCTGAGATCAGATTTGCCATTTTAATAAAGTATTCATCCCATGATGGACGGGTCATTGTTGCCTCTCTTTTGATTTTCGAGCTATTGAATGTTGAATGTCAATATTTTGTATTCAACTTATGATAGCATAACAAACAAAATATTGCAAGCAAAAATATCTTGACAAGTGGGGATGAATAGGGTATATTATGAACAATAATAGAGAGGGGGCATAATCTTGTGAAAAGATTGCGACATATAGAGATTAGCAAGATGTTTCTGGATATTGCAAAGTATATTATAACAATAGTAATAATAGGTAGCTTGATAAATGAAAAGGTAACTTTTCAGGCTGTATTGATAGGATGTTGGATTGCGGTGATAACATTTATATGTGCAGTTTTGTTATTGCCAAAGGAGGAGTAATATGGATGCATTTTATACAGCATTGTGTGGGGTTGCTGTGTTTGCGATAGCTACTGTAATAATATCCAGAATATTAGAAAAAAGAGAAAAACATAAGAAATATACAAGTAATTAGCCGTGTTATGTTTAAAAAACAGTTTTGTCACTGGTGAATGGTTATGAAAAATCTGCAATCAAATTCCAATATTCTCGATAGTCTGGAGCGATTCATAGAAACAAGGCAAGAAAATTTTGACAAGGAATGCCAATATCTTGAACTCAATATCCGTGATATGGCTGTTGAGTTTAAGCAGCAATTCCCGCAAGTCGTTTCTTTATCAATAACAGGCTCTTACCTTCACCCTGAATTCTTTTCTCCCACCTCTGATGTGGATTTTGTGGTTACCGGGCTTCAAACAGAGAGATATTTTGATGCGTTTTTGTTTATTGAGGAAAGATTGGACAGAGAGATTCATCTTATTCGTGAAGAAGAGATACCGACTAATCTATGCCAGCGATTCGGACAGGAAAGAAGGGTGTTATATGAAAAAATGTAGTATGGAGGTTATTCGAACACTTGGGGGCGAGGTCAACTTTTTGCTGGAGAGGGTATCTGAACTGGATAATAATCTGATGGAATATATTTCCTGCAAGAAGGAACAAGGGGAGTTACAATCCCTGACTATTGCTATGGCTTATGCCTTATCTGGCATCTATTCCTGCTTTGAGGATCAATTTCTCAAGATAGCCCGGGTATTTGAAAATAGGGTTGAGAACCCAGCGTCATGGCATAAGGAATTATTGGAACGGATGCGAATTGAGGTGTGGGGCATTCGTCCAGCTGTAATAAGTCGCGAATCCTTTGCTATCATGAATGAGATGAGAGGTTTTCGTCATGTCTTTCGCTCATCCTATATGTTCACATTAGATGTTGAAAGATTGAACCTTGTTGTGAATCGCTGGCAAAAAGGAAAGGATAAGGTAATAACTGATGTTAAACATTTTTTGGAAATATTGGAAAAGTAGCAGAGAGGATGTCTCACGCGGAGACGCGGAGAACGCGGAGTGGGGAGAGATGGAGGGGAAGCAGAATGCAGTTTTCTTTGGAAATGGCAGCATATGCCTTATTATGATATGTGGCTGGCTGCTGTTGCTTGCTCAACCTGTCTTTGCTACCCCGCCGCTTTATCCGGGGATGGGAGGCGGACACAGGGATGATGTGGCACCAATGCACCATCGGATGGCAGAGGCAGCGGGAAGGCTGCTGGCACCTGGCGAGTATGGGATTGGGAATAAGGTTTATACGACCGGCACAGTAGCAGTGCTTGCCTTGATGGTTGAGTTTAGTGATGTTAAGTTTGCAAAGGACCGAGGGTATTTTAAGGGGCTGATGGATCAGTTCGCTGCATATTATCAGAAGAATTCGTATGGCAAGCTAAAGATAGTATGGGCAATAGCTACGAGTACAGTAAACAATACTATGAGTTATTATGGGTACAAAGATGACGATACCTTGATCGAGGATGCTGTTCTCGCTGCGGATGAGGCTGTTAACTTTAGCCAATATAATGCCCTGATGGTTGTTCATGCCGGACAGGGACAGGAATCAAATATCAATGCTACAGAGTTGATCTATTCCCAATTTATGTATCGCTCTGTGGGGATTGTTGACACATATGATGGGGCAGATATTTATGGTGCCTGTATCGTGCCGGAGCATGAGGGTAATGCCTCACCCTTTGGTATATTCTGCCACGAGTTTGGGCATCAGTTGGGATTGCCTGATTTATATGATACAGGGCTTGATTCTGAAGGCATTGGCAACTGGAGCCTAATGTCTTCAGGGGCATGGAATGGCTATTCGCCGCAGGGATCATGTCCATCATATTTCGATGCATGGTGCAAGATAAATCTTGAGTGGCTTGAGCCTCAAACCGTGGCTACCACACTTATCCATCAATCTATCTCTATCCCGCAGGCTGAAACAAACCCTGTTGCCTATAAGCTCTGGAATAATACCATGGATACAAGGGAATACTTTCTGGTTGAGAATCGGCAGGGCGCATACCTGCCGGGCAAGGGCTTGCTTATCTGGCATATTGATGAAAGACAGACAACCAATGATGACAAATTCCATTACATGGTTGCTCTGGAGCAGGCAGATGGCAGGCAAGATCTTGAAAATAAATACAACCGTGGTGATACAGGCGATCCATACCCCGGCAACACAGGTAACAGGGACTTTGATGATATGAGCATTCCCAACAGTCGTACCTATTCCGGGGTACACACCTATATTGCTGTAACCAGCATCAGTGATTCAGCTGGAACTATGACAGCTGACCTATGCATTGCCCCCACAATAGTTACCTTGAAGTCTCCTGAAAATAACGCAATATGTGGCACTAACACCACCATAACCTTTGAGTGGATACCTATTGAGACAGCATCATATCATCTTATCATCAATGGTGTGGGTACATTTTCCTGTGGTAGTGCTACAACACACACTATTAATGTTAGCCAATTTACTGAAAATACAAACTACGCATGGAAAGTAATGGCTGTATCTGGTTATGGCACAACTACATCAGGGACATGGTGTTTCTGGATAAACGCTGTTCAAAGCCCCCCATCACAGCCGATATTGCTCTCCCCATGCAATGGACAAACAATCTCCCAGCAAACCCCAACCTTTAGGTGGCAGGCATCCACTGACCCTGATCCAGGAGATGAGGTGAGTTATGTCATCCAGTACTCAAAACAGCCTGCTTTTGGAACATACACAGAAAGCGGGACGATTACCGACAATTCGTATACCACCCAGCAAAGCCTTGATGAGGGCACTTACTACTGGAGGGTAAAGGCTGTGGATAGGACAGGTAACAGTACATTGAGTGGGACAGGTACATTTACCGTCAGCATGATTACCGGGAACGGCGGCACAAGTACCGGCCGGGATGGTACAACCACAGTTACCTTTCCCAAAGGGGCAGTCTCCGGCACAGTTGGTATCAATATCCTTATGTCAGACGAGATTGGAGCAGGTGCACAGCAGGCTATTAAGGCAGCCACAAATATGAACATAGATGCCAATACCATCAGGCAGGTAGAGATAACGAGTAGTCAGACTACCTTTGCCGAGCCGGTAACCATTCAATTACCATATTTTGGCACAAATACACAGGTGGCAATCTACAGTCTTACACCAGACAGTCGATGGGAGATATTACCCAGTAGTGTAAATCCTGCCAGTCATACTGTCCAATCACAGGTGTATTGCTTCTCAGTGTTTGGGGTAGCACCTGTGGCAGATTATATCCCAGCTGCAAGCATGGTATCATCTGTAACCAATTGGCCCAATCCATTTGTTAATGGTCAGGAAACCACTATCTATTATGTGTTGAAAGAGGCTGCGAATGTATCCATCAATATTTACAATCCGATTGGCGAATTGGTCTGGAATGCACAATTTCCTGCAAACAGTAATGGGGCAAGGCAGGGGGGAAATGTGATGGCATGGGATGGTAAAAATGGTGAGGGCGAAAGGGTTAGTCAAGGGATATACTTTTGTGTTGTTGAGGCAAATAGCAGCAGGGAGATACGGAAGATTGGGGTGAGGTAAGATGGGGAAGAGGGAGAATTTCACGCGGAGACGCGGAGAACGCGGAGAGAGAGAAGAATGCAGGGTGGGTACTTTGTGTTTGCTGGCTTTTCTATTTTTGCCGGCAATTGCCTGTGCAGGACAGCCGGATGCTGGTCAGCCGGGGTATTTCCTGAGGCTGGCTACTGATGCCCGGATTCTTGGCATGGGTGGGGCCGGGGTATCTTTTCCTGATAGCGGCATGTTTGTTAATCCGGCTGGAATAGCTGTGTCCGGGCAGAAAAGACTTCAGGTAACAGCCATTGCCCTTCCATTTCCTGATACAAGCTGCAATTTTCTGAGTTATACCCCTGTAGTAGGGAGACATTGGGGGATTGGGCTGGGTGTGCCTGTCCTTAAGGTTACGGGTGCAGAGAAGAGAACAGGTGAGTATGAGAGCAATGGCACATTTGATGATCAGCAGATGGCAATTGGTCTGGGTGTGGCTCGGAGTTTTCCCCATGGATTTTCTGTTGGGCTTGCACTCAAGGCAATGCAGCAACGATTTTGTGAGAAAACAACGACAACCAACGATATGGATATGGGTATGCTTTATCAATACAGGACATACGCCTTTTCAGGAAGGGACAGCGGGAGTTCTCCACTTAATGTGGGTGTCTGCTTTCAAAATATACTTGGCTCAACAGTCAAACAGGCATCAGGAGAAAACAAGATGCCGCAAACCATAAAAGCCGGGATTAGCTTTTGCCCAATTGATAGGGTGTTGATAGCTATGGATATGGAGAAGTCAAGCGGACAGGCAAGCAAGGGTCATCTTGGCGTGGAATATTCTCCCATCAATCCCCTAAACCTTTGTGCCGGGTATGATGACCAAGGGTATCTTACGGCTGGGGTTGGAATAAAGGTGAAGAATTTTACCCTTGATTATGGGTTACAGAATCATAGCTATAAGTTGAGTCATAGGGTTTCGGTTGGGATGAGATTTGGGGCAGATGTCAGGGATGCTGCCTCCTTTTAAGCCTGTGAACCACTGGCAAGGATGCTTGTACCACTAATTAATATGCTATATAATAGGTTAGGTGTGTGGGATTTTACTTCGCACATGCCACAAG
>JBDRAP010000197.1:0-5269 GCA_043823615.1 bacterium | reverse complement strand
TAAACACTTAGGGAAAATAATTGTGAGCGATAACTAAGGTGATTGCAAATGAGAATCTGACAAGGATTGTATTAATGGATTTACACCCTTTGTGGTTCTTCTTCTGTAAATAATGTTGCACTTGCTACTGGCATGTGCGGAGACAAAAAAATCGAAAGGTACAAAAAAATATGAACCTCATCGTAGAATCATCAGAATTAAAGGGCAGTGTTGAGATCCCTGCCTCAAAATCACATACTATACGGGCTGTTGTCATCGGCTCTCTGGCTGGAGGTAGCACCTCTGGTAACGAAACATCAGAGATTATCAATCCTTTGCATTCAAGCGATACCTTGTCAGCAGTAAATGTTTGCCGAGGGCTTGGGGCAGGAATACAAGGCACAGAGGCAGAGGGAGGAAGATGCACGGAAAGGACAGAAAACACAGAAAACACAGAAAACATACCTTCAGCAGATGCTTTGTTAACCACCCCTGACCCCCAACCCCAGACCCCTGTTTGGTTTGTCCGCGGAACAAGCGGACGAATTATGCCCCCGGAGGATATTCTTGATGTGGGAAATTCTGGCACAACCCTGTACCTTACCCTTGCTATGGCTGCCTTGGGTGATGGGTATTCTGTGTTTACAGGGGATAGTCAGATCAGACGCAGGTCTGCTCAAGCCTTGATTGACAGCCTTAATAGCCTTGGTGCTCATGTGTTTTCTACAAGGGGAAATTCCTGTGCTCCAATTGTTGTCCATGGACGAATAAAGGGTGGGGAGATAACCATTGATGGAAGCAAAACATCCCAGTATATCTCCAGCCTGCTTATAACCTGTCCCTTAGCCGATAACGATACCATGATACGCGTGCTAAATGTTACTGAAAAGCCATATATCCAGATGACCATGAATTGGCTCAATGAGCAGGCAATCGAATACTCGCATGAGGATATGGATTACTTTCATATAAAGGGTGGACAAAGGTATCATCCATTCAAAAAAAGGATGCCGGGTGATTTTTCCTCAGCCACATTCTTTCTCTGTGCAGGGGCAATTACCAATTCAGATATAATGCTCAGGAAATTGGATATGAATGATTCACAAGGGGATAAGGCTGTTGTTGATATGCTTTCATCAATGGGTGCAGAGATATGTATTGAATCTGATGGTATCAGGATTAGAAGTAAACAGTTGTACGGTGCTGAATTTGATCTTAGTGCCACGCCTGATGCCCTGCCTGCTATGGCTGTGGCAGGGTGCTTTGCTCAAGGAGAAACAAGATTGGTTAATGTTCCTCAGGCAAGGCTCAAGGAAACAGACAGAATCAGTGTCATGTGCAAGGAGCTCTCATCGATGGGTGCAAAAATAAGAGAGCTGCCTGATGGTTTAGTGATTGAGGAAAGCAAGCTTCATGGTGCTCTCGTTCATGGACATGATGACCACAGGGTTGTCATGGCATTAGCTGTTGCCGGATTGGCAGCAGAGGGGCAAACCATTATTGATACTGCAGAGGCTATGCAGATAACATTTCCCAATTTTGCTCAGTTGATGCAGAAGATTGGGGGAAAGGTAGTTATGGAATAGGACATATGGGACATATATGACCTATAAGATATATTATACAAGGAGGATTGTGTTATGTTGGGTTGTGATATTGGTACATTGTTTAAGGTAACGGTTGCAGGTGGTTCTTATCAGGATGGTAATACCACGCATATCCAGGGCATTCCGCCGGGTATTCGGATTACAGAGGAGCAGATATACTCAGACCTTTTACTCAGAAAGCCGGGTCAGGATGAGTTAACCTCTCCAAGACGGGAGCCTGATATCCCGATTATTTATAGCGGGATAAATGCAGCAGATACCATGCCTGGATTTTCAAACAAGGGATTAACCAATGGTACGCCCATGGTTATTCTTATCCCAAACATGGACAGACATTTTGAGCATATTGATGCGTATCAGAAAACAAATCGAACCCCTCGCCCGGGTCACGCATCCTATGCCTCGTATCAAAAATATGGGGAGTGTGATGATGCCATTGGTGCCGGGATATTTAGCGGGAGATATACCTGTACCATTGTTGCTGCCGGTGTAGTTGCCAAAGAGATACTAAAGAGGCATGGCATTGAGGTTACAGGATATATCAGGGAGGCAGCCGGGGTACGGGCACAGGATATGTCCATTGAAACGATACGGGAAAGGGTGACTGCCTTTAGGACGATGCGCAAGAAGCATGACCCTGTGTATGATATTATATTTGGACAGGGACGAATCAGACCAGAGATGAGACTCTTAGAGAAAATGGCGGTTTTGGCTGAGTTTGAACCACAAATCCCAGAGCTTTATGCCAAGGGTAAAAATATGGATGAGCAAGCCATCCGCAAGGAATATGGTGTGCACCCAAAGCTGAATTGCCCTGATATTGAGGCTGCGGATGAGATGTACAGGCGGATTATGGAAATTACTAAGGATGGTGATTCGAGCGGGGGGTTGGTTGAGGTCGTGGCAACAGGGCTGCCGGCAGGTATGGGTGAGCCGACTTTTAGAAAATTAGATGGTGAACTGGGGAAAATGATGAGTATTGCCGCAGTAAAGGCAGTTGGGATTGGGGATGGATTTAAGGTCAAGGATATGCGAGGCTCTGAATGCAATGATCATATGTATGGCGAAAGGGTAGGGGACAAAAATGAGGTTTGCTTTAAGTCAAACCATGCGGGCGGTATTGTTGGCGGGTTAACTACTGGTCAGCCGATTGTGGTTAGTTTGGCAGTAAAGCCTACACCAACCATTGGGAAGCCGCAGTCTACTATTGATAAGATCAGCCATGAAACCATGATATTAGATGCAGTTACCCGTCGGGACCCAACCATTGTGCCGCGGGTTTGGCCTGTGGCTGAGGCTTTTGTCTCTATCATTCTGCTCGATTACTATATGCAGCATCGGGCGTATCAAGGGATGTAGAAGGACAAAATACAGTAATAGTTCACCGCAGAGACGCGAGAGGCACAGAGAATGAAAACCAATCAGATTACAGATTAGAAAGCAAGTTGATTTGCCGGTAGTTTACAAAGAAGTCATATTCAATGTTTCTGTCTTAAGGGATAGAATCAAGCGTATGGCCAATAAACTTTAAGTTTTTCTCTGCGTCTCTGCGCCTCTGCGGTTAGCTGAACTGTTACAGAATACAGAATAGAGACAGAGGGCAGGTACAGGTACATGCCCCTACAAAAAAAGAAAGGAGGATGTAAGAATGGCTAAAATATTGATCGTTGACGATGAAAAGGACTTAGCTGATATATTGGGAGCAATACTTCAACTTGAAGGACATGAGATTACGACGGTGTCAGACGGGTATCAAGCTATTGAAGAGGCAAAGAACACTAATTTTGATCTTATCATGATGGATATTAGATTGCCAGAGATGAATGGTGTGGAAACTTTTATTAGGATTAAGAAGATCAATCCAACAGTAAAGGTAGTTATGATGACTGGGTTTGCTGTAGAGGATTTGATTGAAGAGGCAATTAACCATGGGGCATATGCCTGCATCCATAAACCATTTGATCTGAAAAAGGTGATAGAAATAATACAAAAGGTCATCAGCGAAAACAAAAAGGTAGTTTTAATTGTTAATGGTGATAGCATCACAAGGGAAGAGGTAAAGACAGCACTTACTGAAAAGGGTTATCATGTCTGCACCGCAAAGGATGGCAGTGAAGCAATTGTCAAACTGCAGGATGGATATTACCATTGTATCTTATTAAATCTCCAGTTGCCTGGGATAAATGGGCTTGATATATTAGAAGAGGCAAAGAAATTATACCCTGATATTGTGGTTATTATTATGACAGAGTATGACTTACTTGAAATGGTCAGGAATGAAGGGCAACTGTCTGCTTATGCGTGTATCAAAAAACCGATTAATATGGATGAATTAATAAGGCTCCTTAAAGAGGCGAATGTGTGAACTGTAGAACATGATGACAAATGACGGATGCAATTGTAGTCCGCTGTCTGATTGGTTGCTCAAACAACGGACAACTACAAGGAGGTAACACCTGCCAGAGGTGCTACCTCTCTGGCAGGTTTGTTACTACATCCTAAATATCCGAATTATGATAGGAGAGTGTTATGAATAAAAATAATTTTGAGGAATTTGTAAAAGAACGGACGGAGAAATTAACGCAAGAGGTTATGGAGCACCAACAGATAGAGGAGGCATTGAAAAGAACCCTTGAGGAGCTTGAAAAGACCAAGGTCAAGTTCACTACTAAAAAAGCAAGGGGTTGGATTGATGTTGGTGGCACAAGAATGAATCTGGTTGATATACCCGGTGGTTGGTATAGTATTAAAAAATTGATTTCCCTCCTTGCCGGTTCAGAAACCTTGCGGCGAGTGATGTTTGAGTCAGGAAATGATGAGAGATTTACCTTGAGTGCCTTAGAAGTGGGTTTTATTACTCGTTCTAATCAGGGATTTATTGATGCAGTTGATTGCTATTCAGAGGCAGGTTTTGGAGATTTTAAGGTAAAAGAGGTAGATTTTGATAAAGGCTATGCCCTTATTACCTGTAAAGACTCTTTCGAGGGTTGGACACTACAAAAAAATGATGAATTAACAAAAGAGTCTGTCTGCGACTATTCTCGGGGCGTTCTTCTCTCATTTATGCAAAAATTAACAAATAAGAAGGGGTTAGATTGTGTTGAGACACAGTGTATCGGGACAGGTGCAGAAGAATGTATATTTGTGATTGACGAAGAACAACGATTATTAGAAAAAGGATTGGAATTGCCGACATTAGGAAAATCAATAAAAGAAAAGGCTGAGGAGTTAGGGCGTCTGCTTATTGAGTGTAAAAAAGCAGAAGAAGAGCTTAAACAGGCACAAGCCCAATTAATCCAGTCTGAAAAACTTGCCGCAATTGCTCAAATTGCCTCTGAGGCAGTACATGAGGTAAAAAATCCATTAGCCGTTATTAAATCCGGGCTTTATTACATGGGAAGGATTCTGCCTGAAAATAATGAGGAGGTTCAAAAGACTATTTCTCAAATGGATCAGGCAATACAAAGGGCAGTTACCTACATTGATGATCTGCTGAATTTCTCAAAACCACCTGTACTTCAGACAAGCAAGGTAGGGTTAAATGATGTGTTGGAAAAATCCATGCAAGAATTATCTGCCGAAACATTATCCGGGATAGAGATAGAGAAGGATTTTGCTGCTGACCTGCCGCTGATACCTGCAGATCTGAGCAAGCTTAGTCAAGTCTTTGTTAATCTCTTCAG
>JBDRAP010000196.1:0-16751 GCA_043823615.1 bacterium | reverse complement strand
TAAACACTTAGGGAAAATAATTGTGAGCGATAACTAAGGTGATTGCAAATGAGAATCTGACAAGGATTGTATTAATGGATTTACACCCTTTGTGGTTCTTCTTCTGTAAATAATGTTGCACTTGCTACTGGCATGTGCGGGCTACAATTCATCATAAGGAGTATGTTTATGCAATTCTTAGATGTCAAAACAGATTATGCCTTTAAGAAGGTCTTTGGCTCTGATGAGAGCAAGGATATTCTAATCAGCTTTCTAAATGCAGTAATTGATTTTGGAGAAGGTGAAGAGATAGTTGACCTGACCATCGTTAACCCCTATCAGATACCGTTAGTAATGGGTATGAAAGATAGCTTCGTAGATGTTAAGGCAAAGCTGTCAAATCATAAGAATGTCATTATCGAAATGCAGATATTGAATGTAGCTGGGTTTGAAAAAAGGGTTTTATACAATGCTGCTAAGGCATACTCTACTCGACAGGCTGTTACGGAATGTGTCTTTTTGTCATTCCGAGGGAATCTGAGAAATCTTAACCTTTTAAAAAATCAATGAGTTGAGATTCCTCACATTCGCTTAAGATAACACTTTCTTCCATTCCGTAACAGCCTGCCGAATCAACTACTGAGGTTCCTGATGAGGTAATATATATGAAGGTTGTAACGCGTGAACAGATGCAGGAGATTGATCAGGATACTCCCTTAAAATATGGCTTACCAGGAAGTATTCTCATGGAAAATGCCGGGATACAGGTATTTCTATCCATAAAAGAATATCTCCGGCAGGTAGAGGGTGTAAAAATAGCTGTCTTATGTGGCAAAGGTAATAATGGTGGTGATGGGTTTGTTATTGCCAGACACCTCTTTAATCATGGGGCAAGGATAAAGATTTATCTCTTTGCTCCAGAAGAGAATATAAAGGGTGATGCCTTAATAAACCTTGAGGCTGCCAGACAATTTGGTGTTCCTATCCAGATTATTGCATCTATAGATGAGCTGAATGCCATCACCCTTGAATTGAAACATTCAGGATTAATTGTAGACACCCTTCTTGGGACTGGACTTTCTGGAGAAGTAAAGGGATTATTTGCCCGGATAATCGATATTATTAATACCCTTAATGTTCCTGTAGTTGCCGTTGACATACCATCAGGGCTTGATGCCAACACAGGCATGCCCCTTAAACACACAGTTCGGGCAGCCATGACTGTAACCTTTGGCCTTCCCAAACTCGGATTGGTCATGCCACATGGAATTGAATACACTGGCAAACTAATTGTTGCCAATATCAGCCTGCCTCCGGCACTTCTTGATCAAAAGAGTATCAGGATAAATCTTCTTACCATGGAAGATATTGCTCCTCTCATTCCTCACCATCCCATTGATGCTCATAAGGGATTATGCGGCAAAGCCTTCATCCTTGCCGGCTCCACAGGCATGACCGGAGCCGCTGCCCTTTGCAGTGAAGCAGCCTTGCGAATTGGAGCAGGATTAGTAACACTTGGTATCCCTGAAAGCCTGAATCATATCATGGAAATAAAGTTAACCGAGATTATGACCATTCCCCTACCACAAACATCCTTGTCTGCATTCAGTCAGCAGGGGTATGAAAAAATAATGAGTTTTTGTGAAAATATGGATGTTGTTGCCATTGGTCCTGGTATTGGCAGAGACAAGGATACTATAGAGTTGATAAAAAGGCTCATTCTTCAATTAAAAGTCCCAATGGTAATAGATGCGGATGCTCTGTTTGCCATTGCTCAGCAACCTGATATCCTGAAACACAAGATTGCACCGGCAGTTATCACCCCTCATCCGGGTGAGATGGCATATCTGCTTGGCTGTACCACAGAAGATGTAATTAATAATCGAATAGATGTTGCCCGAAAATTTGCAGAAGAGCATGATACTACTGTAGTACTCAAGGGTGCCAAAACCATTATCGCTGATCCTTTAGGCAATATCTGGATAAACCCAACAGGTAATCAGGGTATGGCTACAGCCGGCTGCGGAGATGTGCTTACCGGGATGATAAGCGGGCTGATAGCTCAAGGATTGTCTGTTTCAGAGGCAGCAAGGCTTGGTGTATTTCTGCATGGGTTAGCCGGGGATATAAAGGCAGAGGAAAAGGGAACATTGTCTCTTATTGCCTCAGATGTCTTGGCTGGTATTTCAGGGGCGATTAAAGGGATCACAAACTATGGTGAACGACAAAAAATAAGGAGGCATAACACCTTGTAGTCGCAGAAGCATACCTGATGAACTACAGCCCTTAATAGTGGTCATGCAGCACATTGTCAGGCTGGCATTTATTTCTTCAGTCGTTCTATTTCCTGCCGAATCTGTTCAATTACTTCTTTATTCCCGATTTCTCCGTCTAAGCTGAAGACTATAAATACTTTACCACCATATTGCTCTTCAAATTCTACAAAATTAGCTTTCATTCTTTCTGTTGGAGAATAATTGCCGAAATTGGCTTTTGCTGTTACGGGTTTGATTTGAATGCCGAATGCTCTATCGCCAACTTTTGCCACATAGTCAATGTCTCCTGCGTGGTCAAGCTCAGAGTCGGATTCTTCAAATTTTATATCAGGAAAGATTTTGGCTAATCCGTCATTAACAACAGACTTCTCCTGAAGGAAACCGTCAAATGTCCTATTGAGTATAAGATTGTAAATGTAATCCGTGCAATCCTGAAGCGTCAGTTGGCTGAAAGCAGCTTGCCATTCAGGAATAACTACCTCTGTAATTTTCTCATAAAGCCGTTCGCCAAGTTCGTGCAAGCATTCAAGGGTAATTTTAATCGGCGTCTTTACTGATGTATAAGCGTTTTCAAAATACCATTGTTCCCATTCTTGAATTGTCTTTGGCTGGCATTCCCTGATAAGAGTCATTACTGCACCGACTTTATTGGGTCTTGATAACTGATAAGTTTGACAGGCATAATTCAGGACTTTTTCTTTTTTGCCAAATTCCATGGAATATTTTTGAGTTCTATTCATTTAATGCCTCTGTAGGTTTAAGAATTTGTTTTTGTACTTAAAATCAATTAATCTGTCAACATCCGCTAACCCTTCCTTGATTATGTGAGCATTTATAAAGGTCTTGTTTTGCAGGTAAAGGTAACAAAGCAGGTTATTTCTGTTATCATATTTCTGATTGTCAAACTTCATAAATACTTTTTGCCCCTTTGTTCTTTCCATCAGAAACCTGATTGCTTGTCCACTAACAGACTCTTTTTCTTTTACACCGATAAGACGCACAACCAAATCATTGCTCAACTTCATCAGTTCCGGGCTGATTACTTCTTTTACAGAATAATAGACTTCTCTCTCACTGCTGTCTTTATCAATTTTTGACCCGAATTGAAGCTTTTTAGGGTCTATCTTCTTATCGAGTTTATGAGGGTCTTTAAAAATATAGGGCAGCTTTTCGATTTTATTATTCTGATCAGTTTTAACACTATCATTCAAAAAAATATATTCAGTAGCGGCAAGGTCGGATTGCTTCATATTCAGCTTACTTTTAATTGTTGGAATAAAGTCTGCATTAATTTCATAGCCGACTGAGCTACGACCTAAATTACGGGCAGCAAGCACCGTTGTTCCGCTGCCGAGAAACGGGTCCAAAACCGTCTCTCCGGAAAAAGAAAACATTTTTATCAGGCGGGTAGGCAATTCTTCTGGAAACATAGCAATATGGCCGTCCTGTTTTACCCCTATAAAGTACCAGTGCCCTGAGAAATAAGTATTCCATTCGTCTTTAGTCATTATTGAAAGTTCTTTTTGTTCTTTAGTTGACACTGGTGGAACACCCTGTTTTTTGAAAAGCAGAATAAATTCATAATCAAGCTTCAAAATGCCGTTTCGGGGATAAGGGAAGCTACCCATTATGGTGGCACCGCCTGTTGTATTGCAGGTGGTAACTTTTTGCCAAATA
This sequence comes from bacterium, assembly GCA_043823615.1. GTDB lineage: Bacteria > UBA9089 > CG2-30-40-21 > CG2-30-40-21 > CG2-30-40-21 > CG2-30-40-21. The sequence continues at coordinate 12,819 of JBDRAP010000196.1, read as the reverse complement.
ACTGCGCCCATATAGTCAAAGCCTATGGTTTCACAAAATTTTATTATTTCTGTCCTGATTGGAATTACCTTATATCTTCCGTAATAAACCGAACGGGCAAACTGGTCTCCGATATTTACGCAAAGCCGACAACCCGGATGTAAGACCCTATAACTCTCTTGCCAGACAAGATTTAAGTTATTGATATAACTTTCATAGCTTTCATGAAAACCAATTTGATTTTCTGTCCCATAGTCTTTTAGTTGCCAGTATGGAGGGGAGGTAATGACCAAATGAACTGATTTATCAGCCAAAAGGTTCATTTGCCTGCTATCGCCGTGTATTATTTTATGGATAGTTTCCAATGGGTGTTCTCCTGCGATACAGTTTAACATTTTCTGATTATATCTTGTGACTAACACCTGAAAACAGCAGTAGTTACAATACCTCTACACTAACCACTGCATAAGCTGCCATTGCCTGATTAGTACCAATAATACCCAACCCCTTGGCTGTGGTTGCCTTGATGCTGACCATCTCTGTTTCTACCATCAGGGCATCGGCAATATTTTGTCTCATTTGTTGGATATATTTACTCAATTTTGGTGATTCTGCCACAACAGAAATATCTGCATTATTAATTGCAAATCCTTTTGAATGCAAAAATTCTACAGTTCTATTCAGTAAAACTATGCTGGATATACCCATCAATTCTGGTTCACCAACCCCAAATTGTGCACCAATATCCCCTGCAGCAATTGCCCCAAGCAATGCATCGATTAAGGCATGGACAATAATGTCTGCGTCAGAATCTCCAAGGAGTCCAAGATGATGAGGTATTTTTACCCCACCAAGAATAAGGTTGCGGTTTTCAACCAGTTCATGAATATCGTATCCAATTCCTACACGCATGATTCACCTCCTGAAGTAAAGATTAATCACGCGAAGACGCGGAGACGCGAGAATCACAGAAGTCAGAAATTCTGTCTTCTGTGTGGTCTCTGTGCCTCTGTGGTTTATATCCTTTGTTGCACTTCATATGGGTAAATAGTTACCCTTTTTGGCAACTACGGGAGAGCGAACACATAGGTTCGTCCCTACTGCATGTGTACCACCCAACTCATGGTTCACGAATCACCACTTTTTCCATCATTGCCTCCGCCACCATCAAATCAAATGGCGTGGTAATCTTGATATTTTCATACTCTCCTTCAACAATTTTGACCTCAAATCCTGCCCATTCTACAATCGAGGCATCATCCGTACCATAGAATCCTTTGTCCATAGCCTTATCATAACAATCTCTCAGCAGCTTAGCCTTGAATACCTGAGGGGTTTGAACTGCCCACAATCCAGTACGATTCACGGTTTGCACGACTCTGTGAGATTCGTCTACCAACTTTATGGTATCCTTTACCCTGACCCCGGTAATTGCTGCCCCGTATTCAACAGCAGCAGCAATCGTTTCTTCAATTATCTTGCAAGAGACAAATGGTCTTACACCATCATGGATCATGACCAGATCAGCATCCTCTGGTAATGCCTTTAAGCCGTGATAAACTGAATCCTGCCGTTCAGCCCCACCCTCGATAATATTGACTACACCATCAATCATAAAGGCTTCAACTACTTCATGCTGGCAATAATCAATCAGCCCTCCTCCCACAACCAATACTATCCCACTGATCAAGGGGAAGCCAATAATATTTCTCAATGTATAAAAAAGTAATGGTCGTCCTGCCAGATCAAGATAAGGCTTTTTTACCTTGCTGCCCATCCGTTTGCCATCACCAGCAGCAACAATAATAGCATAAATCTTTGCCACCTTACACCCCACACAGCAATTATCAAGATTGGAACCTCATACTACTGATTCTGAGACATTCGATTTTGTGAGTGAGACAGAGAGGGCAGGCACAGGGGACTGCCCCTACGCAAGCCACAAACTATTTTCACAGACTTTAGATCACTGCTCCTTCTAATTTGGTAAATATCATCCTGCCTGCTGTGGTTTGAAGCACAGAGGTTACAATAGTCTTAACCCTACGGCCGATATAATCATACCCATTATCAACAACCACCATTGTTCCATCATCCAGATAGCCTACACCCTGACTATATTCCTTACCTTCCTTAATAATATGCACCTGCATCTCTTCCCCAGGAAGAACCACAGGCTTTAATGCCTCAGCCAATTCATTTATATTCAGGATACCCACACCTTCCAACTGAGCCAACTTATTCAAATTAAAATCATTGGTCATAACCTTTGCCTTTAATTCCTTGGCCAGACAAAGAAGTTTACTATCGACCTCTCTTACATCCGGATAATCTATTTCTGAGATCTGAACATTAATATTAGGTCTCTTTTGTATCTTGTGTAAGATATCCAGTCCACGCCTGCCACGAGTCCTTTTCAATGAATCTGAAGAGTCTGCAATTCGTTGTAATTCCAACAAAACAAATCTGGGAGCAATCAATGTTCCTGAAATAAACCCTGTTTCACATATCTCCTCTATTCGACCATCAATAATTACACTGGTATCAAGTATTTTTTTATCTTCACCATTTACAACAGATACCTTGCCAGAAGTCATGGACGAGTGTGTAAACATATCAAGCATTTCATGCTTTCTAATAATACCAACCATTAAGCCTATATATCCAAGTCCAAAATTCAAGCTCAATTGCCAACCACTTATCTCTTTTAGCTGAGGAATACCTAATAAACATAAGCTCAGCAGATTAGCCAAGGCAAGTCCAATAATAAGACCAATTCCCCCGGATATAATACCCTTGCTTGAAAGTTTTTGTATTAAGATCTCTGCCAGTACAAACATACTACTTAACACCAAAGCAATGATCATCGCAGGAATCAATACCCCATAAGAAGATCCTACGAGGCATCCAACAATTAAGGAAATAACCACAAAAAGTATTCTGATAATCATAGAAATCATTTTTTTTCTCACCCCCTTTTTTATGTAAGATAAATCCTCACCATGTCCCTGCTATCAGGGACATCCAATGCCATAGGCATTGTAACAAAATAAGCTAATCAAGGCAGGGACAAGCCCTGCAGCTACAGCTATTCATGTAAACTTGTAGCTGCGACCCTTGTGGTCGCTGTCTCCATTCTGAATTCTGCATACCTGAATAGTTACTAAGTTATTTCATTACGATGCCATAGAGACAGTCCCATATGCCTGCCCTCTGTCTCACTCACAAAATCATAATGTCTCAGAACCCTAATTCTGTGGCAATAAATTATTAATCATTGCATTTGCCTGTTCCAATCCAATATCCTGAGAAAAGGCGATCTCACTGGTAATTGCAGTGTAAGCGGTTTCAAACAAGCGTTTTTCAGCTAAAGAAAGCCCTTTCCCCTTATTTCGGCAGGAAAGACTCTTTACAACCTCAGCCGCCTTATAGATACATCCTGTTTTCATCTTTTCTAAGTTAGTCTGATACCTTGCCTTCCAATCCTGAATGTCAACAATCGACGAATTCTCCAGTACATCCACTACCTTATTTAACTCATTCTTATCTATCACTTTACGGAGACTTATCTGCTCTTTCATTGGGATAATGGGCACCATTACCTTCATTCCGCCTACCAACAATCTTACAACATAATACTTTTGTATTTCCCCCAAGACTTCATGCTCTTCGATAGAATCTATTACCCCTGCCCCATGAAGGGGATAAACTACCTTATCCTCAATATTAAACATCAAATTACTTCTCCTTTTTTTAACGGCGACCACAAGAGGAAAGCACCTCTGGCAGGTCGCAGCTACAATTATATACATTTGTGCCTTAAGTAAGAATCAGATATTTTAAGTCTAATTTAATTATAGCATGGAAAGCACAATAAGTCAAAAGAAAAAACAGTAATAATGTAATGGGTCAGACTAACCCATTACATTATTATTACTTAAGATAAGAATTGATGAGTAGTGATAATAATTCTATGTGGTGAGATTTTTGCAACAGAAGGAGTGTTTTTATTGCAAGTTGTTGAGTTACAGGCTAATAGCTTATGCAAGTGATCTTTAGTCACAAAAGTATTAAGACACCATGGATTTTTCTAATACCTGCATAGCTTTTTCAACCGAATAGTTATGGTGAACCATTCTGCTAATAGCCCCTACTATAAGGTCAGGTCGGTCATGCTGAAAGACATTTCTGCCAATTGACACACCAGCAGCACCGCCAGCTAAAGCACAAAATATCATCTCTAACAATTCCTTATCTGTTTCTACCTTTTCTCCGCCAGCAATTACTACAGGTACAGGGCATCCCTCGACAACCTCCCTAAAGCTTTCAGTGCTTCCAGTATAGTTTATCTTAACCATGTCTACCCCTAATTCTGCTCCAACCCTTGCCGCATGTTTGATATATTTGACATCAAATTGATTTTTGATCTTTTCACCCCTGACATACATCATGGCAATCAAGGGCATACCCCATTCCTGACATACCCTGCTTGTCTCGCCAAGGTCTTTAATCATAGAACTTTCTGTATCCGCTCCTAAATTTACATGAATAGATACACCATCAGCCCCTAATTTAATCGCTTCTTCAACCGTACAAATACAAACCTTTGCATTTGAATCAGGACTTAATACTGTACTGCCTGAAAGATGAATAATCAATCCTACAGCCTTTCCATTTCCTTCCCTGTAGCCTGCAGGAACCATTCCCTTGTGTAATATAACTGCATCAGCCCCACCTTCAGCTATCATTCCTACTGCTGTTTTCATATCCTTTAATCCAGCTATTGGTCCCAAGGTAACACCATGATCCATGGGAATAATTACTGTACGATGAGTTTCCCTATTTATTATCCGTTCCATTCTTATTTGTTTACCAATCATCTATTTCATCTCCTTTATAAATGTTGTTTGCTATGAATTAATCAGCAAATCATACAGCCCTTCTATCAATACCAACTGTTGTTCTCCCTTAATCATATCCTTGAGTATGACCTTGCCCTGACTAATCTCCTCATCACCAATAACAATGACATATCGAGCATTCATACCTGCTGCATGACGAAACTGAGACTTCAGGCTTTTTTTATCCCAGGATAACTCAACAGGGATATTGCCAGCCCGTAACCTTTGAGCCAGAGCAGCTGCCATATCCTTTATCCCTTCACTTGTTACGGCAATATAAACCATATCTTGTTTTCCAGTTGGTACAATGCCCTTATTTTTCATGGCAAGGATAATTCGTTCCATGCCTGCGGCAAATCCAATCGATGGGGTAGCAATTCCACCCATATCCCGAACCAAATTATCATACCTCCCACCAGCAGCAATAGCATTTTGAGCACCAAGTGATTCATCCTTTATCTCAAAGGCTGTGCGGGTATAGTAATCAAGACCACGCACAAGCCTTGTGTTTATTACTGGCGAAACACCCATAAGATGCAAATATTTTATCACCTCATCCAGGTGATCCCTGCAAGGCTCACACACAGAATCAATCACTGCCGGACACTCTCTGATATAAGACTGGCAGGCTGGTACCTTGCAATCCAATATCCTCATGGGATTTTTTTCCAATCTCATCTGACAATCAGAACACATCTGGCTTATATGTGTATGAAAGTATTCAAGCAACACAGTACGATAGTTTGTTCGGCATTCCTCACATCCAACCGAGTTAATCTCTGCCTTAAGCCCAACAAGCCCAATTTGTTCAAATATCTGTAGTATCATGGCTATGATTTCAGCATCCACACCCGGGTGCATACTGCCAATTGCCTCTGTCCCAAATTGATAGAATTGCCGCTGTCTTCCAGCCTGAGGTCTTTCGTATCTGAACATTGGTCCCATGTAAAATAGTTTGACCAAACTACCCTGCTGACTGCCAAGGTTATGCTCCAGATATGCCCTAACCACTGCGGCAGTATTTTCTGGCCTCAGGGTAATAGATCGACCTTTTTTATCCTGAAAGGTGTACATCTCCTTGTTGACAATATCCGTTGCATCTCCAATCCCACGGACAAAAAGCTCAGTTGCCTCAAAAATGGGCGTCCGAATCTCCTGATACCCATAACAATTAAGGGTTTGCCTGACAATATTCTCAACAAAATGCCATCTTTCCATGTCCTGAGGAAGAATGTCTACTGTTCCCCTCGGTGCTTTTATGTCCACTATTTCACCTCAAATTTGATAGAGACGCTTGCATTATTAGGCTCTTTCTTACTTCAAATGGGTAGCCTGTATAAGGTAATTATAACTAAAGAAGAAAGAACCACAAAGGGTGTAATCTATAGGGAAAATAATTGTAACAACACAGGAATAATTGCAAATGAGAAGAGACTGGCAAGGGTTGTATCTTTAGATTTACACCCTTTGTGATTCTTTCTCTGTAAACAAGTGGTGATTCCTACTTGCACAGGTTGGACTATTTTCACAAAATCTACAGGTAAACTAAACTTTACTAAAATAGGGCTACCCATTTGGAGTAAGAAAGAGCTCATTATATTATACCATCTCATTCTTTAACAGTGATTTTTATCCAGCAATCAGCGATTCGGATTTCAACCACAAATGTACAAATTCAAAAGTTTTCGACCCTGTTTGCACAGTTGCTAATGTTTCTTTTCTTCTGTGGTCGTATGAGCCGATTCATCGTGTGCTGATGGTGGTGGCGATGAGTGCTGTACCGGCGATGAGTGTTTCACTGGTGATGGATGCTGTACCGGCGATGAGTGTTTCACTGGTGATGGGTGCTGTACCGGTGCCTCATCCATAAATATTACCTCTGGTTGTGCCTGAGGCTTGACAATATGTGTTACTGGTGCTTTATGGGGTTGTTTCTTGGCAGGAGCTTTTTTGGCTATCGGCTTTTTCTTCTTGATTGGAGTCTTGGGACTGACAGCCTTCTTTTTTGCCTCATGCTGATCAACCAGATAGTTGACATATTCACTGCATTCCTCTATTATTTCTGTCTTTTGAGCTAATTTCTTTGGCTCTTTATTATCAACCCGTTTCACGAGATAGGAGCAGATATAGCCAACCTTACTATCAGGTAACTCTACTTTATAATACCACTTGACGGCAATATCATCAAGGAGAACCATTTTTGTCTCTGCTTCTATTCGTGCTACAGGTTTATAATCATATCCTGGCAGGGCAGGCCAGTCCCAAACAACGGCTGGTTTTATAGAGACAAGCACATTACCTTTTTGAGGCGGGGAATCTTTCACTGATTCAGTATGCACAATGTCTTCATTATGCCTGATGTTAGAGGAATGATGCTCTCCTGCAGAAGATGAATGTGAGTCAATTGCTATCATCTCGTCATTTTCATCGCTTATTTGCTGTTGATGTCCATCAACAAAACATGCTGACTCAGAAAAGGATTCATGCCCTTTACCTTTTTCCTCAACAAATGTTGGCTCGTGATGCGTATTGCCTATAGCAGCCTTTTCTGATGGCAGCCTTAATTCAGGCTTTTCAGAAAAGACAGCCTCCTCATGATGTGCTGGGGCAGGATTTTTCAGAGACTGGCTATATAGCTGGTATCTATGCCGTATCTCTTCTGCCTCTTTGCCTTGAACATGTTCAATAGCCTTTTCAGCCTCGTCATAGTTTCCTCGTTCGTAATAAAACCTGCTTAATGCCTCAGGAGAATCCATCAATAAGGTGTATTTGCTCTTTAATTCTTGAGCCTCTTTGTAATTGATAACCGTATCAAGTACCTCTATGGCTTTCTGTCGGTTAATCTCCGGCAAAGAGGTACCCTCTAAATTATTCATAAAAACATCACCAAAGCATATCTTTGCCAGATAATACTTTGCCAGAGGGGATGGTGACTCCATAAAACAGAAGACAGCTTGTTCATAGTTGTAATTACCAAAGGCATTAACACCCCTTTTCCATGACTCATCCCTTGGCGGCGGCATGGAAACACTTAAATTTTCCTCTACAGGTGATGCCTTTGGCTCTGCAACAGTTGCTGCATGAGCAGGATGCGAATCCTTCCTGTCATTCACAAAATCTACTGTCGTTGCTATATGTTCTTCAGCACGAGCTGATACTACACCCACCAGCAACAAAATCCCTATTACCATACAAAACAATAGCTTTCTCATTGATTTTTCTCCTTATCACAGGTATCATTCAATCCTTCTCGGTAGCGTCAGAACAAATTCTGATTCTGTTGCCTCCAATATTACATCTCTGTTCATTGATTCTTTAATGGTTTTAATGATTCTACGAACACCACTGCCCATATCAGTAACCATTTTCATTTTAACCAACAAATTATAAATGGTTGGATTACGCAATACATGAGAACCCCCTACCTTCATGCTTTCAATTGTTACGGTATTGGGAAGTTTTCCCGGACTTCGAATCTCAACCCTATCTTCATAAACTATCACCCGAATCGGGGCATTAATTGTATAATCCCTGTGAGCAATGGCATTAACAATAGCTTCTCGTAAGGCAACCTCCGGAATTTCAACAATGGTTTCAGGTTCAAAACCCTTAATTTCATGCCTTTCTATCAAATATAGCTTCAGAAATTTGCGGGCATCATCCAACATGTCCGGAATTCTGCCAACTAATTCTTTCTTGTCAGAAGGCGGTATGGCAATATCATTACCACGGATAAAAGCACAAATAATCCTTGATGCCGGTAAATAATTTTGTGGATTTTTACCAAAAAATAAAAGTCCTGTAACAGTCGGTTTCTTATCGTTTGAAATAAGATGAAAATTCTTTAGCAATAAGGACAAATCTTCATCTCCATGCGAATCATAATCAACATAATTCTGCAAAAAGGTTTGAAACGCATCTGTGTTCAGATCAACATATTGAGATCTTCCCACAACGGTTTCATCATAAAAAATGCTTTCTGATGATTGAAACATTCTCAACAACTCTTCACGAGACGCCTGCCTGCATCTATTAGAGGAACGAATGTAATACCTTCCATCTTGCGTCCGATATGGTCTTTGGTCACCCTTGGGCACATTAACAATAACAAGGGTCTTGCCTTCGATAACCAGAGTTTCTTGCAGCACGGTAATCGGCGGTTCACATCGATTGAATGCAATATCATCAATCTTAAGCATTAATGAATCGACATTCGTAACTCCAAGCATACTACTATCCTCAGAAACCCCAATAATAATCTGTCCACCATCCGTGTTGGCAAAACTGACAACACTTTTGGCAAACTCGTTGTTATCTTCCATCTCTTGTTTGAAATCGAGATGAAAGCCTTCTCCCCTGGCGATCCCTTCTCTTAATTCAAACTCGTTCATTGTAATCCCCCATATTTATTTTTGACAGGATGAACAGGATAAAACAGGATAATAAAATTAATGTTGTGTCAGGTTATTTATCAGATTGCATATAACAATTACAGGGACTCCCGTGACAGGGGTGCTACCCCCTTATCTCTGTCCGAAACTCCCAAGTGAAGTACAACAAAGGAAACACCACGAAGGCACAGAAGTTACGGAGAAGACAGATGGCAGAATTTCTTAACTTCTGCAACATTTAACTTTCGTAATTCTCCGCGTCTCCGCGTCTCCGCGTGATTAATCTTTACTCCCTCCTGTATTCTTGCTCATAATCATTTCTCCACCACATCTGACTCGAAGAACATTACCCTGCCCTTTTCATCTAATTGGATATAAAATTGTTGCTCCAGAAGGTTGTTTGCCTCAGGCTTACGAAATTGAAAGCCCTGCAACTTGTCTTGCGTCTTTTGTGCTGGGGATAGAAAGTATTTATATCCCAATGGAATAAGGATTGGTGACGACTCCTCACCCATATCATCAGCATCATACACATAGTTATCTGTATCAATTCGGAAGACATCGGCAGACAATTTGGTATCAATCATGGTACACCTTCCTTTCAGATCAAACCATGATTTGCACGAAACCGGATACTTGTTGGGACGGATTCCATGCCATGTACTCCACCCATCATCAGGGGTAATTTCTATAAATCCGGCATAGTTTTTGATGGGTGACTGGTCATAGGTTTGCCGATTAGGGACAAAGTATGCCCTGATTATCTTGCCACAATAAAGCTTATTTGCCTCATCTAAGGATAGGCTGAAAAATTGCTTGCCTGTTTTATACTCACACGGCTCATTGATAAATGTTATCTCAGATCGTTCATTATGATAAAGACCCCAATGAAGCCCTGATGCCTTTTCGATGTCAACATCTACATAGGTTATATCCTTATTAAATCGTTGCGGGGCATTGGGAAATCCAAACATACATTCCCTCTTTTCCGGAAAGTCTGCCTCTTCATATCCTTCCTTGGGACTAATTGCCATGGTAGTCTCACGATATATTTTCATAAGCGGTCGATAAGGATTTTTATTATCCAAAGGCACCTCTGTAATACCACCATCCGGCATCATCCAGTAAAATCTTTCGTACCCTCTTAGCCGACTAATATCATTATCGTCTTGATAAATATCATTATTTGGGGCATATATCCTGCCAATCTTTTCTTCTGCAACAGCCTTTTGCGGACAAAGGAGATAAATATAAGAATGGTCAAATATCTTCAGCTCTACAGTGGTGTTATCATCCTTTATTACATCAAGGGTATTATTTTTCAGATTATCCTTGGTAATGCTTCCTATTCTGCCAACCAGATCCCATTTATCCTGAAATATCCCATATGCTATTGGTTCATCTGCCAAAGGTACTGCCTTGGCAATTCTTCTATTTGTCGGCACAAACTCACCTGCAAAACACTTGCTAAACAAAAGACATGCCCAATATCTTTTAGCCACAGTTTGTGAATTAATCTTACCCTTTGCGGTAATCCCATAGGTATCGTTCATGATGCCTTGTGCTCTGGAGCGATCATAGGGCGAGGATTCCAGCAGATATTTTTTAGCCGTAAGGATAAAGCCAGAGTATGATTCGCCGTAGGGGAGGGTTCCAAACCCTCCCTTTCCAACGGCAGGAATGGTCTTTATTTGCATAATCTTACGATTCAAGGCAATTGCCTCAGCCAGAATGCCATGAATAAACCTTCCATCCTTATCCCTTTGCCAGAGGTTTGCCAATGAAGCAAGGTTTCTCTGCACATCAAAAGATTTGTTCCCGTCTAACTCAGGCGGGGCAATAATACCCTCCTGTCCCAATGACTCAGGGTATATATCATTAAGGAGCTTTATTATGGTTACCAGAACCTCCCCCCGGGTTACTGTCCCATCAGGGTTAAACCCCTTATTCATTGACCAGTTTGGAATCAACTCATCGTTCATGTAGCCATACTTCAGACAGGTTTCTACCCATCCAAAGTAGGGTGAAACATTGCCATGAGAATTATCCTTAAGAGAGGCAATCTCCTGACGATATTGTTGTGCCTCCTGCTGTTTATTTAAGAGTTTGACAATCATTACCGATAGTTCCCCCTTGGTCAGGGACTTATCACGATCAAAACTTAAGATTGAGGCTGCCTTAACATCAGGATCAAGGTTTTTGGTGTATAGCCTTTCAATAGATGGAGGGATGTGTGTCCAATTATCCCTTGTTACAGAATCATGGACATTTACATGCCAAACATTTGCCAAAGGTGCTGCTTTTGCCAGAGGTGCTACCTTTTCAGCACTTGCATAAACAAACAAGGACAGTACAATAAAGCTCACGACTCCAATTCGTAAGATTTTTTTCTGCATGGAATCATGCCTCCTTCTCATAGCTCGGATAGTGAAATAGCCAAAAAGTTGGAAGATAGAAGTTAAAAGGCAAATTAACCACCCTCTGCCCCCTGACATAATATATGGAAACCGATAAATAACTTGACATAACAGTTGTAGGGACAGGAGGTAGCACCTCTGGCAGGCTTGTCCCTGTCCGAAAAAGGCAACGAATAATTGCAAGAGTTGCAGATAATCACGAAGCCAAATCAAACGGACACCCACAAGGAGGGAGCCCCTCTGGCAGGGATGTCCCTACAAGAAAGGAATAATCACCTTTGTATGTCAACTTAATTAGTGGATTGCATATATTATAATATGCAATCATAATATTGTCAAGAAGTTTTCAGCCTATGCAGTAATATATAGATTTTGCAGATAACACGGAATCATTGTGGATTATAAATTGAGGTAATCGAATTTAACGAATAAAACGAAGTGAAAAAGTATCGATCTGTGCAATTAAGATTATCCACAGATTACGCAGATTTCACAGATTAGCAGAAGAAATCTGAAGGCATACAGTAGAGACGCAATATATTGCGTCTCTACATGATTTATGAGCCATTTGTCGTAGGGGCAGGCCCCCGTGATACCACCTGCCCAAAGAATATATCTCCCTAATCGATTGATATTTATGTCCTCAAATTTGACAGCCCCATCACCTGAATACCATTTGCCTTCTCTCTTATGCTTAATGTTCAAGTTTTTTCAACCTGTGCAGAAATCGGATACCCACAAGAGGAGAGCATTCGATAAACAATAAGCCAGTAGGGGCAGACCTATGTGTCTGCCCTTCAGAGGAAGAATCACAAAGGGTGTAAATCCTAAGATGTAAGCGTTCAGCCGTCAGCTATCAGCAGTCAGAAAGACAGAAAAAATCAAGTGAAAAACAAGGGAGTATCACTACTTGTCAAGAGCTTTTGGAAACTAATTGCCTTAAAAACTGACAGCTGACGACTGATAGCTGATAGCTTTCAAACATACACCCTTTGTGGTTCTTTCTCTTTTCATTGTCACTGACATTTTGCACCCTATGTTGTAAGTCGACAGGCTGTTACGGAATAGGAAATTGGCACGAGAAACATACAGCATATTGTGTTAATCTCAGTAACAGGTGCTATATATGGT
>JBDRAP010000195.1:0-9900 GCA_043823615.1 bacterium | reverse complement strand
TCTACCCGGAAGAACGATTATAGATACTGAGATCAAAAAAAGGTTAATAAATAGAGAAAAACCATTTGCTTTAATGTGTATTGATGTTAACGGGCTTAAGTCGTTTAATGATTCCTATGGCTTTCTACAAGGGGATAATGTTATCAAGCTGGTAGCGGAAATTCTTACAACAAGTATAGAAACAGGATTCATTGGACATAACGGTGGGGATGATTTTGTGGTACTTCTTGAGCCGGAAAGGGTAGATGTTGTTTGCCAAAAGATTATCTCTTTATTTGATGAAAAGATACCTGCATTATATCACCCTGCTGACAAGGAAAATGGCAATCTTATTCGGGATAAACTAAATAATGTTAATCATGTACTGACAATGTCTGTTGGTGTGGCTGTTAATAATGGAAAGCAGATATTTAAGAGACCATTAGACATTTTTGATGCTGCCTCAGAAATGATGGAATATTCCAAATCATTGAAAGGTAGTGCCTATCATAAGAATGAGGGGTGAAAAACGCATTTAGGAAGAATTCAGGAGTCAGAATACAGAATTCAGCAGTGGAGACGGCGACCACAAGAGGATAGCATCTGCCAGAGGTGACTATTGTGGTGGTTGCCTCTTGTATGTCAGTTTGATATTCCCCATCCCCTTTTTTATCCCCTCTTATCTCCGTATCCCCCTTTTACACTACCTGAATAGTTACAAAAAAAAGGAGCAAAAAATAATTGCCTACGCCACTTGGTCATACATTAACAGCAGCAATCATCTATACTATCAGCCGTCAGAGATGCTATCTTCGCAAGCAAAAACAATGCTGTCAGGGATGGAAGTACCTTTTGTTTTGTATCATTCTTGCCAGCCTGCCAGACATTGATTTTTTTTCTCTGACAAACTCCCCCCTTTTCCATGAAGGGAGTGGTTTCTTTTTGCCAGAGATTAGATTAAGCTGGGAAAACCATCATGGGCCAACACATTCACTTGGATTTGTGATTCTAATAATGCTTATTGTCGGGGTTGTGGCAAAGATATTTCGAAGGAATTGGAAACAGTGGAGCTTTATCAGTGGGATATGTGTAATTTCTCATATCTTGATGGACATTCTTATTACTAAAAAGGGATTGATGCTGTTTTATCCCTTGAGTACACATCGGATTATTCTGGCTACCGGATTTCCCTTTGGTTATTCTCCGGAAATGGGGTTTATTGGCTTTGTGGTAATGAGTGCGGTTGAGGAAATGATTATTCTGGGGGGTATCCTGATTGTTGTGTGGAGGATGATAAGATGAGATGTTTTTACTTTGACAGGATTACAGGATAAATGATGAAAATCAAGCCTTTACTATGTACTTTTATGCCTTTTTGTAAAGACGGGGTACCCCCCCTACCCTTACTTCTTTGCTTTATGCTCTGTCATGCCCTGCTCCGTGCTATCTACTCCGTGCTTCCTTCGTTCTTCCTCTGTGCCTTTATTATCATCCCTCAGCATCTTTTTGCTGCAACCATACCTCAGGTATTACCCCTGACCATAGAGATTGCTCCACTTGAGATTACCACTGCTGAGGATGGGTATTCGATTGTAAGGGCAAAGGATTGTGCTGTATCATCTGAGGTTGGTATGCCCATGTTGCCTGTGAAGACATTTTTCGTACTATTGCCCCATAACTCTGAGGTAGAGGGGCTGGAGATAACATCCATTCAGCAGCAAAAATTAGACGGCAAATATCTTATCTGTCCTGTTTCTCCACCATTGCCTGTTTCAGGAAAACACAAATCACGGGATCGTGTAGCTCATATTGCCACATCTCAAACAGAGATGTCCCCACCTGCAATTGTACAACTTAAATCCATCCAACGATGGGGCGGATTTAATCTGGCATGTATGCAGGTATTTGGGGCAAGGTATGATGCTCAATCAGGTGAGTTAATATGGATTAAGCATGTTGAGTTTAATCTTAAGCTAAAGCAGCTTCAAGATATCCCTATCTGTGGCAGATGCCCCAACACTCAACTTCTTCAAAAATTAGTGATAAATCCAGAGCTAATCCCTGAATGCAAATTTGCCCCAATGGTGGAAAAATACCTGATTGTGACTGATGAGAATCTTGCCCCTGCCTTTCAAGGCTTGCTTGACTCAAAGATTAGCAAGGGAATGGAAGGTACTATTACTACTCTCCCATGGATATACAGTCATTTTTCGGGCAGAGACAATCAGGAAAGGATTAGAAACTATATCAAAGACTATCAGCCAACATACCTTCTGCTTGGGGGAGATACGGAGATAGTGCCATACCGTGGTGTCTATGCCTATGTTGAGGGTGGGACATTGGCTGATAATGGGCAAGGCATTATGCCTGTTGAGAATAAGACAGGGAAGGAGGAAGATGCCAATATCCCTTGTGATTCGTACTATGCCTGCCTTGACAATGACTGGGACTATGATAAGGATGGTATCTATGGGGAGATTGAGGATCGAGTGGATATGATGCCTGAGGTATATGTAGGAAGGGCGCCAGTAGATAACGGTACTCAGGCAGAACAATTTGTGACAAAGGTGCTCAAGTATGGCTCTGCTACCGGCAGCTATCCATACAATGAGGTATTGATTGGGTGTGAACTTGATAGCTTGAATGACGGCAAATTGATCATGCAGGCAATTGATGAGATTACACCAGGGGCGTATATCGTATCCCATTACTATCAGAGTGAGGGTGCGGTTAAGGCAGATATGATACACGGGCTAAATGCCGGGGTTGGGTTTGTTGCTCATGCTGGTCATGCCAATAACTACTGCCTTCAGATGGGAGGAGAGAGGAACAATCTCTGTCTCAGCGAGCTTTCCCAACTGTTGTCCAATCCCTGCCCATTTATCTTCAACACTATTGGGTGTCTTGCTGGTTCGTTTGAAATCAATGACTGCATCGGTGAACAGATGGTCATGAATGAAAATGCTGGTGCCGCTGCATTCATTGGCAATTCAAGGTATGGGCTATATGACGAAACAAGCCCCCTGCTTTACAGTGGTGAGTATCAGGTGGAATTTTTCAGACAGGCATTGCGTGAGGGATGTTCCCATATTGGTGAGGCATTATCAATGAGCAAGCTCACCTTTGTTCCTCAATGCAGCACAGATACACCGTATCGCTGGATACAATACTGTCTCAATCTTTTCGGCGATCCTGAAATGGCTCTGCCAATGCCAAGAGATGTTCAGGCATTATATCAGATCATTCAGGGAAATGTTCGGGGAATAGTTGACCCGGGACAGCAATTACCATTGATTATTACCCTGAAAAACTTTCGGGACAATGATTGTGGCAGCCTGAGCGTTGAATTAAGTACTAATGATCCATATGTGATTATTACCACTGGAACCGTTACATTTGATGCCATGCCATCAGGGGAGACAGTCAGCAACACCAATCAGCCATTTGGTTTCATGCTTAAGCCCAACTGTCCCTATGAACACAGGATAGAGTTTACCCTTACCATAACCGATGCAACAAGTACCTGTACAGATGCCATTTATTTAACAGTTAGTCTCACGGTATCAGACATGAATACGATCATCTGTTACCCCAATCCATGTGTCAGGGGACAGGTGATAACCATAGCAGGTATCCCGGCAGGCAAGGATGCTTATGTTTATATTTATAATCTTTCAGGAGAAATGGTACGACAGATAAAGGCTACAGAGCTAATGGCTGGTGGCTCAATGATTGCCCGATGGGATACAATGAACGATAGTGGGGAAAGGGTTGCCTCTGGTATCTATTTTTATCGGCTGGTATGTTCTTCTGGTATCAAGACTGGTAAGATAGGGATTGTAAGATAATATACAGTCGCAACCCTTAGATTACATTGTTTTTCCGCACTGATAACTGATCAATTACACACCACTCAAATTTTTCGACCTGTGCAATTAGAAACAGGGAATATATCCGCAGATTTCACAGATTATCACAGATTAAAGAACTTACAAGACAAATTCAACAATAATCATGGTGAACTGGTAGAGACAGAGGGCAGGCACAGGGGACTGCTCCTACGACAATGTTACGAACCATCACAGCCTGCTTACTATAGTGCCTTTCAGATTTTTCCTGATAATCTGTGTAATCTGTGGATAAATCTTAATTGCACAGGTCGAAATTTTTCGTTGACAATTCAGAAATAATTAAGTATAATAAAGCAACCCATTATCCCAATTAAGGATAATCACGAAATATGCAGAAGAAAAAGAAAAAACCTATACACCCTGCAGCTACCTCATGGAATATTAAAAAAGACATGATTATTGTTTTTTTTGCTTTTTTATTGATAGTTGGCTTCAGGCTAATATTTCTCAACCAAATAAAGATAGCAGACCCTGAGTTTTTTCAGCCTACTTCAGGAACTGATATGGGGATGTATGATCAGGCAGCTCTTGATATGGTTAATGGTACCCCACTTGAAGGACCATTTTTTTATCATCCGCTATACTATTATTTTCTGAGCTTCAATTATTTCATCTATGGGCATAACTTGTTTATCCTGAGATTGGTTATGGGCTTTCTTGGACTTCTTACCTGCTGGATGACCTATTCTATAGCACAAAGGGTTTTTAACCGACAAGTAGCTATTATTGCCAGCATTCTTCTTGCCTTTTCCGGATATCTTATCTATTACGAAAGTGTTATGCTGTCTATTGGACTGACCACATTCTTTTCTGTTGCTGCAATTTTCTTCTTATTAAGGGATACGGGTGAGCTACGAAATCATATCTTCAGCGGGATATTTATTGGTCTTGCCTGTTTATCTCAACCCAATGTGCTGCTTTTTATCCCATTTATGGTCTTTTGGCTTATCTTTAAGTGGGGCATGAAAAATGGGGGTAACTATGCAATTTTGTGTCTTGTGGCTATCTTTATCACCATATCGCCGGTTACCTTAAAAAATTATCTTGATAGCGGAAGGTTTGTCCTTATCTCTACCAGTGGTGAGATAAACTTTTGGCTTGGCAACCATAAAGGCTCTTTGGGCTGGTTTGATGTTTACGGCAATGAGCTTGAGGCATTAGAAAAAAGGGTACAATCTGAAGGACAATCTGTATACATTGATGATGTCTGGCAATTTATTAAGGATGATCCAATGGGATATTTGAGATTGTTGCTAAAAAAGAAGCTCCTCTTCTGGGGTAGTTGGGATATACCTCATCAAGCTGGATATGACTATGGCAGGCAATATTCTCAACTTTTGCGGATGCCATTTATGCTTGATTTTGCCCCTATAGCCATACTTGGTCTTGTTGGGATGATTATTTCCTTGAGAAGATGGTGGAAAAAATGTCTGTTGCTCTACCTTTTTACTCTTAGCTACAGTTTTTCTGTGTATATTGTCATGGTTCATGGCAGGTACCGTCCACCTGTGCTGCTTCCTTTGATTATCTTTAGCTCATTTTTTATCTGGTGGCTGTGGGAGCAGATAAAGTCAAGAAAATATCTATACCTTGTAAGTGCAGGGTTGCTGCTGTGTACTGCGGGAGCATTTGTCTTCTCTCAAAATATTATGTCCAAAATTATTTGCATCAAAAATCCGCATGGAATATATCAGGATATGCCGGATAAATTGGTAATTAGTGACGACAGCAGTTCATGGCATGGTCTGCAAACAGCCACACTAAATGCACCGTCTCTCAGGCTCAGGAAGACATTTGTCATTGATTGTGATCCAAGCAAATACCAAAATGCCAGATTATCCTTCCGATACTTTAGCGGCGGAACAAGAGAGATGTATTTTCATGTTAATGGCAAGCCCTCTCCCAAGATAACCCTTGGTGGAGGGGTATTCCTGCACAAGGTTGGATATAAGTTTACATCCTCTCTCCTGAAAAAAGGGGTAAATGAGATAGTCTTTGAGGTACCAGAGGGTGGGATGCTTAAGATACCACTTGATAATTACTATCGATTTAATCGTTCTCATGTCTCGCAGGATGAAGGCAAGATATGGAAAAAGGCTGATGGTGAGTACATGATTCAGATGGAGCTGTTAAAGTGAGCATATCAGTTATAATTATTACTCATAATGAAGAAAAGAACATATCAGAATGCCTCAAAAGCGTTAAATGGGCGGATGAAATAGTAGTGGTTGATGCCTTTAGCCATGATGATACAAAAAAACTTGCAGAAGAATTTGGGGCAAAGGTATTTCAAACAGAGTGGCAGGGATATGGTAAACAGAAGAATTATGCCTTGAGTTGTGCTACCATGGACTGGATACTTTCAATTGATGCAGATGAACGGATAACACCAGAATTGGCTGATGAAATCCAAGGGGTTATGCAAAATCCTAAAATGGACGGCTATCAAATCTGCCGCAAGGCATACTTTTTGGGCAAGTGGATTAGGCATAGCGGCTGGTATCCAGACTATTGCTTGAGGCTTTTTCACAAAGGCAGGGGAGTATTTGCAGAGAAACAGGTGCACGAATATGTGGAATTAAGCGGCAGCATAGGGCAATTAGATGGGGCAATGCTGCATTATACAGATAATAATCTGAATCATTATCTATCTAAGCTCGGGCGATATACCACCTTAGCAGCAGATGAGCTTGGAGCTAAGGGTAAAAAGGCATCTCTTGGAGATTTAATTATAAGACCGCTGTTTATCTTTTTTAAGATGTACATCCTGAAAAAAGGATTTCTGGATGGGATACACGGGTTTGTTCTCGCTGTTCTTTCATCATTCTATGTTTTTGTAAAGTATGCCAAGCTGTGGGAGATAGCAGGCAGATAGATTAAGGTATGGTTTGCGACATTTCACCCCCCTATCCTCTGCCGTGGACGGGGGACATTCAATGCTGTAGGGGCAGCCCCCGTGCCTGCCCTCTGTCTCTGCCTTCCCATTAAAAAGACTTGACAATATCCAGCACAATCTGTTATACTTCATTAGTCAGAGACGATTTATTCTGAGGAAACACATGCAATATATAATCATTTTATTATGTATGATTATCTCTCTTAACGCTTCAGCCAAATCACCATGCACAACATTTTTGAGGATAGGGGTTGATGCCAGATCAGCCGGGCTGGGAGAGGCTTTTTGTGGTTTGTCAGATGATGTTGGGGCTATCTACTATAACCCTGCCGGGTTAGGATTTATTGAGAAATCTGAGGTGTCTTTAACCCATACTAATTGGCTTGAGGATATAGGGATTGAGTATGGTGGTCTGGTATATCCCTTTATGGATGGACATGCAATAGGTCTGGGAATGACTTATTTGCATACGCAGGATATTATAGAAAGGGATAAGCAAGGTACGGCTACCGGCAGATTCAGGGTTTATAGCTTTAGTACCGGACTTTCTTATGGTTATCAGGTAACCAAAAAGGTATCACTTGGAGCAAGCCTGAAGCATATCTTTGAGAGTAACCCATGGAGTAAAATAAACACTAATGCAGTGGATGCAGGGGTAATGTGGCATCCATTATCATATATTTCACTTGGAGCAAGTGTTCAAAATATAGGCAGCGGGGTGAAAGTATCGAAAAATGAATATAATCTGCCACTAATCTTAAGAGTAGGTATGGCTTGCAAACCAATCAATAACTTAGTATTAACAGTAGACAGCATCAGCCTTGATGGAAAAAAGCCTTTTATGGCTGCCGGGATAGAATATGGTCAGGGACAGACAATGATTCTCAGGGCAGGATATGAGACAAATAAGGAAAATATGGTCTCCTTTAGCGGAGGGATGGGGTTTAGAATAGGAGAATACCATCTGGACTATGCCTTTGTACCCCATGATGATTTGGGATTGACACACAGGGTCTCTATTTGTGTTAAGGGACATGGGATAGAGGCACAAAGACAATAAAGAATAGCACGCAGATAACGCAGATTTGCACAGATAAAGAGAAAATCCATGAAATCCGTTTAATCTGCGTTATCTGCATTATCTGCGTGATATTCCATCAGTTATCACATGAATGAGGACAGAACTATGATATTAATAATCGATAATTATGATTCTTTTACCTATAATCTGGTACAATACCTTGGCGAAATAATGGGAACAGTATCCCCGGCATTAGTTGTCAGGCGAAACGATAAGATTTCACTTGATGAGATTAGAAATATGCAGGGGGTAGATGCCATTATTATCTCACCCGGACCGCGTACCCCAAAAGAGGCAGGAATATCTGTTGATGTGATCAAAGAGTTTGCCGGCAGGATTCCTATCCTTGGTGTCTGCCTTGGTCACCAAAGCATAGGCTATGCCTTTGGTGGTGAAATTGTACGGGCTAAACAATTGATGCATGGCAAAACATCCCTCATCCACCATGATGGTCAAAAAATCTATGATAAAATCGAAAACCCATTTGTGGCAACAAGATACCATTCATTAGTCATTGATAAAACTACCCTGCCTGAGTGCCTTTCCATAACTGCATGGACAGAGGACGGAGAGATAATGGGGGTAAGACATAAAGAATATGCCGTAGAAGGTGTCCAATTCCATCCTGAATCCATCCTGACTGAGGCAGGCAAGAGGCTGTTGCGTAACTTTATAAAGGACATAGCATCTTAATTCTGCTTGAAATCAAGGCAGAATTGGGGTCAGATCTATATTATTGGGCATCTGATTCAGGGGAATATGTTCTGACACATCTTACTCAGGCAGAAGAATGAGTTATAATGCCAAAATGTCTACCGACCGGATGCACTCAATCGGCCATACTGCGGCCTCTGGGTGATATAAGTGTTATCTTGAAATAAGGAGTAATTCTATGGAGAAATATAAATTAAACAAAAAAGTTATTAAGGTATCGTCTTTGGAGGAAAATGATGAAAAGGATTATTGGCATTCAAGAACAACAACAGATAGATTAAAAGCAATGTAACTATTCAGGTAATCGGATTTATCGGATAAAACGGATAAAAAATATCTGCTCAATCCGCTTAATCCGATTACCAAAAGGAAATTTTATAAATGTTTAGTAAGTAATGGATCAGTGAACTGGGGAAAATTGGACACACCCCCTACCCCCTCTCAAGAGTTACACACCCCCTCCCCCCTCTCAAGAGGGGATTATCTGTATTCCCCTCTAATAAGAGGGGTTAGGGGTGTGTATAAGAGGGGTTAGGGGTGTGTATAAGAGGGGTTAGGGGTGTGTAATGTTCTCCACTAAAACAGAAGATACCTTTTGCTAAGCAATTCCCACCACTTCACTGACCCATTACTTTAGTAACTATATAGGTGATAAAAACTGTTTACAGTTATTTTTTAACTGACTGAACGCTTACCTGAATAGTTACAGAGATTTTAGATAAATCTAAGGAACTACAAATATGGATAAAACAAAGGCTATAATAAAACTCGAAAGATACAAAAAACTTCTTTCAAAAGAAATGCTGTTTGATAAAATGATTTTATTTGGTTCTTATGCAAAGGGAAATCAGAGAGAAGACAGTGATATTGATGTTGCAATTGTTGTTAATAAAATACAGGAAGATTATTTTTCAACACGACCTTTGTTATGGAGAATAAGAAGAGAAGTAGATGACAGAATCGAACCTGTTATTTTAGAAAAAAGTCATGATGAAAGCGGATTTTTAAAAGAAGTAATGAAAAATGGAATTCTGATATGACCTGAGAACAGATTGCGTAGCAAAAAGAGAGAGGGGCAGACCTTGAATGTTGAATGCGGTAAACCAAAAGAAAAGAAAACAGACACCAAAGTAAACCCTAACAAGGAAAAATGAACCTGACATGGAGCAGGTTATTTCGACCTGTGCGGTTGTGGATAATTACATCAAAATCAATAGAATACCGTCTCGCAGGGTAAGATTTCGACCTACGATTAGGGTAATTTGCCATAAGAATGTAGTGGTTTGTGATATTTTGAATTTATAGGTGAGACTACACAC
>JBDRAP010000194.1:0-7463 GCA_043823615.1 bacterium | reverse complement strand
TGTTGTTGGTGATGGTGGGGGAGGAGAAGTAGCAGAAGATGCCACTCAAGGTATTCCCTGATATGGTGTTGTTGGTGATGGAGGGGGAGGAGGAGTCGCATTTGATGCCATAATTTCTATTCCCTGATATTGTGTTGTTGGTGATGGTGGGGGAGGAGGAGTAGAGGCAGTAGATGCCAGCATAACTATTCCCTGATATCGTGTTGTTGGTGATGGTGGGGGAACCCTGATGGCAATATATCCCATTACCAGTACCAGCAGGCCAATTTCCTGTTGCCCCAGTTATCTTGAATCCAGATATAGAGGCATTGTCCGTAGCAGTGCCACTAAAGGTTACAGTATTTGTAGCCCCAAGCCCAGCAGCAGTAATCGTGGTTGAACTACTTCCTGCCCCAACCAAGGCAATCCTCTTATTGATATAAACCGCCTCTGTATATGTCCCGGCTGAGACAGAGACCGTGCCCCCTACAGGACAGGCATTTACCCCAGCCTGAATGGTGGTAGTTGTTGTGGTAATGCTTCCATCCGTATTATACACCGTAACCGTACCACAATACCCAGAACCCATCCATCCCAGGATTAAAATTCCAACAAATCCCAATATTCTTTTCATTAAAGCTCCATTGTTTTAATTTTGGAAAGATTACCGAGTAAAAACTGCAATAATAATGAATTGTAGCTGCGACCTGTCAGAGGGGCTCCATCCTTGTGGTCGCCGTCTCCATTCTGTATTCTTGCTACCTGAATAGTTACCCATAAGTCTAACATAATAAAGAAAGATTGTCAAGGCAAAAATTTTCTTGTCTGTGATTAAGTCAACTATTGGCAGGAGTTTGTTTGTACTCGATGTTCAAGTTTTTTCTCAGGCACAACCTCGAAGAGTACTCGACCTTGTCATCTCGAGGAGTACTCGACGAGAGATCTCAAAAACTGAGTGAAGATAACAAAAGTTATGGTGTGAAGACAACAGATAGATTTCTCCCTGAGGGTCGAAATGACAGAGAGTAGGTGTCTGATTTCTGCACAGGTTAAAAAACTTGAACATCGAGTTGTAGTAACTCAGCTACCAAACAAGCCTGTTGTAATAAAAAAAATAGCACACGGATGACACTAATACGACGGATTAACACAAACAAAATAATCTGTGAAAATCCGTCCAATTCGTGTCATTCGTATGCTATGATGTGTGTTTTGCTACTTTAATTCCTTACCTGTAGTTGCCATGCCAAGAGAACAGTGTTTTACCCCTCTTTTTGTCTTTAATTGCTGGGATAATTCTTCAATCTCTTTTGGCTTTCCTTTAACAACCACTATTTCCATACAATTATGATGATCAAGATGGATATGTTGGGTAGAAATAATAATCTGATGAAAATCATGCTGAATATCAATAAGGGTATTTACTAATTCCCTCTGATGATGATCATAGACAAGGGTAATTGTCCCAGCTATTTCCTCCTCCTTTATCCATTCCTCTCTCACTAAGCTTTCACGAATAAGGTCGCGAATAGCCTCTGACCGATTAGAATAATTTTGTGTATGGATAAGGGTGTCAAACCTATCCAGCAACTCTTTATCTAATGATATTCCAAAACGAACCAAATTTGACATAATTCCTCACAAAGAATAGAGTGAATTTATCCACAGATTACGCAGATTTCACAGATTATCAGATGAGATGGAGAAGAAAAATCTGAAAGGCATATAACAATTTACTCAGACATTAATTGTTGAATTTGTCTTGCAAATTGTTCTTTAATCTGTGAAATCTGCGTAATCTGTGGATAATCTTGACTCGAAATATTCCTGATCCCTGCAACCTGTCCAGACTTACAAATATTTCTCCATCTGGTTATAAATCATACCTGCAATCCCAAACTTATCTGATTTTGCCATATTCTTGGCATATTCATCATAAAGCATATCATTCCACATATCCTCAGCATATCCTCCATGAAACATCTCTGTCTTCCATGTAGACTTACGCATCTCCTTAAGGAGCATATTCACAAAGATAGCCTCTAAATCATAGCTTGCCTCTTTAAGTCGTTCCTTTTCTATCTTAAGATCCTTTTCTCTATCAGATACTTGAATCTTTTGAGACAGCACCCCTGTCTCCTGAACAGTTGCCCGAGATGTTGTCTCATTTTTTTTGGTCTGATAATTAAGTATTCGGTTGAATTGAGTATCCATTCCACTGATTGAAGCTATTGAATTCACCTTGTCTGTCTCCTCTTCTGCCTACATAATAATTATCTCTGCCTGCAATGCTCCAGCTGCCTTGATAGCCTGAAGAACTGCAATGACATCTTGTGGGGTAGCACCAACAGCACTCAATCCCTTAACCACATCACCAACCTTAACCCTTGTTGAAAGAACAGCCACCCTTCCTTGTGACTGGGATGATGCCTGTGCCCCTGATTTTGTTTCTGCTGCACTGCCAGGGGTACTACCTTCTGTCTCAGCTGATGATGGTTGTGTTTCTTGAGAGGCAGCAGCAGTTTGTTGCTGTTTGATCATATTCAGGACAGTAGCTATTTGTTCCGGGGTTGGGCTAATCTTGATTGCCTCTAATGCTTTAGACATGGTCTCTGTGCTTATTTCCGGGGCAGAAACAATAATGGTTGGTGCTGCTGCTGTTTTAACCCCTTGTTGTTCTCCCTCTCCTGTAACCACCAGATACAAATCTTTATGAGATACAGCTACAGGCAGAATACAAAGGTTTTCACCCATTACCACTGTCCCGGTTCGTTCATTGATAACAACCCTGGCAACAACATCCGGGGTAACGCTCAGGTTCTCAAGTAAAGATATAAAGCCAACTATATTACCTGTGTATTCAGCAGGGACAGTTACATCTATCTTCGAAGCATCTATGCCTATGGCACACCCTGCACCAAATTTAGCATCTATTGCCTCTGCCATCCTTGAGACTGTGGTAAAATCAGAATTTTTAAGCACGAGTGCGAGTTTGCCGTCAACCGTTATCGGACATATTATCTCTTTTTCTACAATTCCACCATCAACAACCCTTCCCACAGTAGGATGAGCCTTTTTCTTGCCAGCCTTGCCACCTGCATCTCCACCACCAAGAGACACTGGTCCCTGAGCAACAACATATATCTTCTTATCTGCTCCAGACAAAGGCGTTTGCAGCAATACCCCACCATTGAGGTCAGATGCATCACCAAGGGCAGATACGATTACATCTATTTTATCTCCTACACGACTAAATGCCGGTACTTCTGTGGTAACCATTACTGCAGCAATGGCATTGACTTTCATCTTATCCTTATCTACAGTTACCCCAAAGTGTTGCAACATATTTACTATAGACTGAGCCGTAAAAAAAGTATTTTTACCATCCCCTGTTCCGTTTAACCCGACAATTAACCCATACCCTGTTAATTGATTAGGTCTAACATCAGATATGCGACAAATATCTTTTAGCCTTACGGATGGACTCATGGATGAGGACTCTTCTGCAGAGGCAATAGACCGAAACAAAATAATTCCTATTATAATACCAATAGTAAATGCTACAACCCTTTGAATCATATCTTCCTCCATATAATACGGACAAGAAATCCTTGACTCTCATCCAATGATCAACAGCTCAAGGCGACCAGAGGGCATAAGGATAAGCATAGTGGCAACCTGCCTCTACCCTCTTCATGTCCTCTGGTCGCTCTGTGATTTACTTCCTTGACCTAATTAAACTCGATGTTCAAGTTTTTAACCTGTGCAGAAATCAGATACTCACTCTCTGTCATTTCGACCCTCAGGGATAAATCTATCTTTTGTCTTTACACCATAACTTTTATTATCTTCACTCAGTTCTTGAGATCTCTCGTCGAATACTCCTCGAGATGACAAGGTCGAGTACTCTTCGAGGTTGTGCCTGAGAAAAAACTTGAACATCGAGTTAAAAGAATATATTCGTGATTTTATTTGTCATTCGCCCAATTATTCCTGGTCGTTCCTTGCCGGTTAATTCTGCCTCTCCCCGATAGTTGATCTGGGCATTTGAAATACATGCAGAAAGCACAGTATTTTGAGAGGTAATATCCTGTGGTCTGACAATTCCAGAGACAGATATTTCTTCTACATCACCATTTATCTTTATTTTTCTTTTGCCATTAATAACAAGATCCCCATTAGCCATAACCTCTGTAACATCTACTGTAATCATAGCATTGAGCAGTCCTGTACGAGTAGTTGCCCCTGCCCCGTTAAAGCTGCTCTTAGCCTTTACTCCAGTAAATGGCAAAAAACTTAACAAATTTGCCTTTCCTGCCTTAGTTGCATCAGGTGATCCATTCAGACTAATATCCTTTGCCCGTTTAGTTATACTCTTATGTGAGGCTTGAGATGATTCACTAATAATTACTGTTACAGTATCCCCTTTTTTCTTTGCCTTTGAGTCAGCATAAAGACTTTCCTGTTCCCCTTTAAGCCACAGTGATTCTGCATCCGTTACCCTTGCCTTTACCCAGACTGTCAGGGTAATGACTACTATCAAGATAAAATAAAACTTTTCTGATCTTTTCATAACATCCTCCTTTTTTCCCTTCAGCAATTCTCATTATGACAAACTTGTGTAAAAAAGGAGAAAGGGGGAAAATGGGGAAAAGGAGAAAATAGTCAAAAATTTAAGTTTTTCTTCTCCAATTCCCCCTTTTCTCCATTTCTCCTTTCTTACACATTTCAAAATGGGAATTGCTGCTTTTTCTTTCTTAGCAACTCTAATCAATCAATATCTTTTTCCCCTCACAAACCACCCCATTGATCATTTTTTTGGAGTCAGAGTTTTTCACACTTATCCTTTCTCCAATCATTCCATCTTTACAAGAGATGCCTGGTGTAGTAATTATAAGGCTTCCTATTCTTTTGGTAATAATTACCTGATCCCCCTTCTTAATATATGGCGAACATTCTACAAGAGAAATTGTCAAAATATTTCCCTGTTTAATAAAAGCAGTTGCCCTTTTGCCCATAGCCTCTTCAATATTAGCAAACGGGGTTTGTCTTAAACAGCTGACATCCCTTTCTTCAACCCTTAAATCCTTTTTGGTTATCATCTGCTTAATCTTTATATCTGATGCAGCAACCACAACCCTTTGAAGCTCCTGAATCTCAAAACCAATTCTCATCACTTGCGTTTGTTTTCCATTTACCTTAACAATTATTGGAATAAAAAGCCTTTTATTTGTTTTAGACAGGTTATAATTATTATCTACTTGCAGGGTTATTTCCCCCTTAGGCAAAACAACCTCATCAGGAACAGAGTATGGAGTAATTCTGGTATTTTCCTTATTATAGATTGAGATAATGTAGTCTTTAGCTACCTCAACTGCTCTTTGGACATCCAATCTTTGAGATGATCTAATCACTATTATTTTTTCACCTATAATAGATAGGTCATCTTTGTCTGCTTGTTTAAGCCTGAGTTTAATATAATCTATGCCAATACTTCGACTTTTGCCGGGTAGAGGGGAACTTCCAATAAGTATATTACCCATATCCGAAGGCAACACATCTGGTAACTGTAACCCTGATGGCAAAGAGACAATATCCTTGAGAAAAATATTGTCTCCATCTACCACAGTATCTGTTTTCAGGGTTAATCCTGAGCAACCTCTCATATTTGCACAAAGCGTCTCCGCGTTCTCCGCGTCTCCGCGTGAGGCTATCCCTGAGCAATACCCCATGCTTACCCAGAAGATAACCATAGCAAAAAATATTGCACCAATCACAAACCCCAATATTTTCATGGAATCCTCCTTGTCTGACTTAGTCTGACCTGTCTGACCAGTCCGACCAGTCCGACCTCTCAGACTATCTCTTCAACCCATTGGCTGTCCCAAGCATATTATCTGCTGTCTGGATACCCTTGGAGTTAAACTCATAGGCTCGTTGAGCTGTAATCATATTTACCATTTCATCTACAAGATTAACATTTGACATCTCTAAGAATCGCTGTATGATTGCTCCAAATCCTTCATTACCCGGCGTTCCGGTAATCGGAGCACCTGATGCAGCGGTTTCCTTGTAAACATTATTACCCATAGAAAGCAATCCAGCCGGATTAATAAACTTAGCCAATTCGACCCGTCCTATCTCTTGCATGACCTTTGGTTCGCTTTTCAACTCAACAAAAACCACACCATCGGAAGTAATGGTTGTCTGAGTAACACCCTCAGGAAAAACCACCTCTGGTTGAAAGATATACCCGTTTGAATTAACTAATTTACCCTCTGCATCTAACTTAAAGGAGCCATCACGGGTATAGACTGTACCGCCGTCCGGAGACAACAATTGAAAGAATCCATCCTTTGCAATTGCCATATCAAGTGCATTCCCGGTTTCTTTTGGTGTTCCGGGTGTATGGATTTTTTGTGTTCCAGCTATTTCCACACCACATCCAATTTGAACGCCGGTAGGCAGCATGCTTCCGGTAGCAATGGGTGTACCGGGTGCCTTTACTATCTCATAGACCAGATCCTCAAAATCAGGCCTGCTTTTCTTGTAACCAACCGTATTTACATTAGCCAAATTATTGGAAATAACATCAAGCTGTAACTCCTGGGCATTCATTCCAGTAGCCGAGATCCATAATGATCGCATCATTTTACCTTACCTCCTAAAATCGACACAATGCTACGCTACTCTCCCAACATCTTCAATAGATAATTTCATAGTATCATCAACAGCCTGAATACTCTTTTGACAAGCTTCATATATCCTTTGAACCTCAATCATCTTTACCAATTCCTCAACCGGAGAGACATTAGAGCCTTCAAGATACCCCTGCAATATCCTGGTTTTTTTCATAGGTTCAGGAAGACCTGAATCAGGAGTAGCCTCATAAAAACAGTCCCCTTTTTTCTTTAAGCTACTCACATCATTAAACTTAACAATTCTAAGTTTATCCTGCTCTTTTGCAGTCTTCCAATCATTAGTTTTTCCCTCTTCATTATAGAAGATCTTGCCGTTTTCCCCGGAAACAAAAAAATTACCCTCTATTACCGGTATGGGTCCCTTTTCGCCCAAAACCCTATATCCATCCTGAGTGGATAGATAGCCATCATTGGATATGGTAAATGCTCCATTTCTGGTATAAGCCTCTCCCCATGGGGCTTCAATCACAAAAAATCCCTCTCCACTAAGGGCTAAATCAAAATTATTTCCAGTTTGCTTTGTAGGTCCAGGGGTAAAGATGGGAACAACCCCATCGATTCCAACACCTGTGCCAAGCCATCCTACGCCAGGTCTTGCATCTAATTTTCCCTTCGGTGTCCAGGAATAGCTATCATAGAGCCTGTGAATAGGCATCTTTGGAAACTCCTTAAAAAGTGTTTCATCTCGCTTATAGCCCGTGGTATCTATATTTGCCAAATTATTAGCAATATTATCCAGATGACTTGCCTGCGCAAGCATCCCGCAAGCTCCGGTATAAAGTC
>JBDRAP010000193.1:0-3043 GCA_043823615.1 bacterium | reverse complement strand
ATACTTTCTCCGTATCTCATTCTTTATGCCCTTTCCATAAGCTGGGTATTTAAGCACGCTTCTCTTTATCAAAAGAGGATAGTACTGCCTTTAATATGTCTTGTGCCAGCCATATTATTATTTATTATTTTCAATTATCTTATACTGTTTAAGTGTTTTGATATTGGATTCTTTGATGCCTTCAGGATGAATGACAGCTTTTTTTATCCTGTGCTTCTTCTTTCTGGAATAGGGTTGGAAGCAATTATTGGCTGGATAAACAGAGAGGCACAAGGTATCCAACCATCAGAGGTACTGCCTGTGAACCTTGAACCCCGCATTTTATGGCAAAGAAGGGCTCTGTATGGTATTATATCCGGGATTGTATTTTATACTATCTTGGGTCCATTAATAGCTGACCTGCCGGAAAAAAGCCCGTATCGTGTTTGTAATTATAAGGATATAAACAAAGAGCTTGGATTGAATAATCTCTGGAACATATTGCGGGATATACCCACCAAAGGCAATGGCAGGATACTCCCTACAACACCCGTGGTTCAATATCTCAACTATCCTGGGTGTCATACCCATTTATGGGCAATGTCCCCAATATTTACAGGAAAAGAGATAATTGGATGTACGGCTGGTTTGCCTGTAGGCAATTACTATATTCATGGAGAAAAGCAAAAGATACTGACGCAGATGCCGGAAGGCTGCAAGAATTATTCCCTCTTTGGGATGAGGTATGAGGATGAGCTTACAGAAGAAAAGCTATACGATATTTGCTGCCGTCTGAATATTAAAACCATTGTGGCTACGACTCAGGAACCAAATGCCCTCTTGTTTTTTAAGAGATCCACGCTCTTTACCCTGACACATCAATCAGGCATTTTCTTTATCTTTGATGTTACAGGATATCATCCCAACTTGCTGGATATACCTATTAAGCATCGCGTTCAGTCTCAAATAATAAGCTATAAACCCAATAAGATTGAGATCAAGATACAGGAGGCAAAAGAAAATACTGAAATCATCCTGAAAATATCTCATTATCCATTATGGAATGCCTCTATAGACAACAAACCCTTGAAGTTAAGCATGGATAACCTGGGATTGATAAAATTTACCATACCAAAGGGTAAGGATTATACGATTGTATTTGAATACAAAAAAGGATTAGCTGAACATGCAGGAATGATAATCACATTCATAACCTTGCTTGGCATTTTGTTTGCTTTTCTCTGGAAGGGTTGGATAGGAAGAATAGTTAGGTAGATGATAAGCGTTCAGCTATCATCTATCCGCAGTCAGGAAAGATCATAAAATCAAGAGAAAGAAGGATTATCACAACTTTTTCCCTGCTTTTTGTGGAGTAATGCCTTGTAAGAGCTAAAGGCTGACCGTAATTGGTAGTCGCAACCTTTAGGTTGCGTTATGCCACGCAGGATAAAGCCTGCGACTACCACCAATCACTGACCAATTACAGCTGACTGCTTGAAAAGCTGAACGCTTACTCCCCATCAATCACTCTATCCTCTTTGTACTTGCCACCCTTTCCCAGACAAATGGATTCTTCTTCCAAATATGCCAATCTATCCATGCAAGGATTCGAGTCATGACCTCTAATGAAACAGCCGCAAATGTTAAACATAGCTTTCCGGGATTGAGTGTTATTTCTTCCAGTAAACACCTGAAAACCAGCATCTTATCCATTGTCTTGGGGATATAATATCCTTGTGGCAGCATCTTTTTTAGCTGATAATAAGCTACTACCTGCCGTACCCGATAGGTAAGAAAATCATGGAATGTCTCTGGTCCCCTGTTTTTTACCACAGCATCAGGTACATAGACAAGTTTATAACCCTTGCCGGCAGGGCTGCTCTTTTGTAAGATCATGGATGTCAGATAGGTTTCATCTGTCAATATATCTGCTGGAATATGAGGAATAATATTTCTCATACCGGTAACCTCACCGGTCTTAAACTCTATCATACCTATGCGGTGATGTATCTTCCAAAAAAGATGGATATAAAACCCCAGTATTGTATCCTCAGAATTAACCGGAACTATCCGGCAGCCAGTCATGCCAACCCCTTGGTCAACAAATGGGGCAACCAATTTTTCAAACACATCCCTTTCAGGAATAGTATCAGCACTTTCAAAGACAACCACCTCACTGGTAGCATGACTCAAGAATAGATTAATGGCTGACGCCTTACCCTCCCGTTTTTCCTGAAGCAATAGTATTACCCTTTTGTCCCTCTGATAAAACTCATTAACTATATTGACCGTATTATCCGTACACCCACTGGCAACAACAAATATCTCTTTTATTGAGCATATAGATGTCTCTTGCAACAGAAGTGCCTCAAGTAGTCTGCCAATATTCGCCTCTTCATTATAAGCCATGATGCCGATACTGCAATTAATCATTTTGAGGTTTTCCTTTCATTTGAGATCAGCACCATGATTTATCATGGTGGAAGTTGGGAATAATATGAAAAATAATAACCGCTTCAGCGGTTTCCATCTTTTCCATCATCTCGAATCCCATATTTTCCTTTCCATTCCTCATACTCTTCATGAAATGGTTTTCGTTGGTGATGTTCATCTTGATTTTCAATATATCGTTTTACAATTTCTAACTGTGATGCACTTACAGAAAATGCACCATAACCGCGTTGCCACTTAAACCTTCCCTCTACCAATCCCTCCTCATTAATCCAGCGTGATGATTCTCCTTTCAATCCTTTGACAATATCAGCCGCATTCTTATTAGATGGAAGGTCAATTAAACAGTGCACATGTTCAGGCTGTACATTTATTCGTTCTGTGATAATACCGAGTTCCTTTGAAGAATCAAGCAAATGTCTGAATAATTTTGAGCGTAAGTTCTTATGTAAAATTCGTTCTCGATTATAGGTTGACCAGATAATATGCACCCAAATTTTTACATGTGAATGCAACATGACATCCCTCCTCTTAAACCGCTGAAGCGGTTAAATCGTTTGGTTATTTCTTAGTCCACCCCAATGAATTGGGGTGCTGTTCTCAATGAGATTAG
>JBDRAP010000192.1:0-2495 GCA_043823615.1 bacterium | reverse complement strand
GATAAATCAACCACATCTATTCTGATCTCGCCAAAGATGGCATCCCCTATCTCTACATCACCTCTATACTCATTACTGCTTCCTATTCTGGACATTACCACTTCTTTGGTAGTCTTCCTCAATTTATCATAGACCTCTACTGTTGGAACCCCAGACAAGCTCCTATTTGAGAGGATGGAGATAGAAAATATCTCCTCGCCCTTCATTTTCAGATCAACAATCAACTCAGGAGAGGTCTCATCTTGTGAGAAGACCGGGACCCTTTTTATCTTTGGCATTAAATCTGGATTCCACAAGGCGGCAATCGCCCCAGCATTACCCGAAAAAGTGCCATTTTGAAAGACCTTCATCCCTCCACCCACATCATCGTTTGAACCTTCTCTATCCCCAATACCTGTGGATCTCTTGAGATTTGGGTCATAATGGCCTGTTGGAGGTAGAACCAGAGAGACAGCCGCAGATGGGGTAGTAGAGGTATAGGCATTAACATTGTAAGGAAAACCTTCTGGTCGTGGATTGTCAAACATCTGTTTTGTCCAGTCCCAACAGGGAAGCTCTCGCAGATACAATTGCATAGTTGTATCTGCCTTCTCATCATCATAGCCGGTCAATCCTTCCAAATAATCATTTTTAGAGGACATCTCGCTTGGTTCTTCCCACTGAATATCCATAAGACCATAATTTTCAGGATGATTTTCACTTTTCCACCAATATTTATCCCAGTTCAAGATATCAACACGATCCCACCAAAAGCTCCTTTTTTTGTCTTCGCCATTCTTATATTCATCAAAAAATCCCAGGGCATAATGACCAAATTCATGAATGTATGTCTCTGGTTTCTCGTTCCTGCCAAAATATGCCCGACCAAATTTTTCCTTACTATCAATGCCCATAGCCATTTCATCATTGCCTGTTTTCTTATTTAGCAATTGCCAATGAGCATATGTATATGCTCCATTAATGTCCGTGATTAAATAATCTACATTATAATCAGGCCAGGGATGAAGGTTAGCATCATAAATGCGTATCCGGCCTAACATCATCTGTCCATCAGTAACATCGTAAAGATAGTTTGATGCTTCTCTCAAATGGGTAACTAAACCACGATATTCTTCATCCTCCATCACATAAACCGCACCAACCACCAGATTCCACTTAAAAATTGGATGTGCCAGAACCACGGTATGCTCCATATTTGTGTTGAAGTTGTTGACTGTATAAGGGTTCCACACACCCTCATTTGTAATCGTGCCACTCTCCAGATAAAGCTCAAACATATCAGGCTCAATCCCTGTATGTTTCCTTGCTGGCTCCTTATGAATCATCTTTTCTATCTCTATCCTGTCTCCTCCACTCAACTCCAATCTATCAATCTCATTATTGGCAATCAGATAGCCATAGCTGTTTGTTGTCCCAACCTCCTCTGCCCTTATCTTCACCCCTGCATCAGAGACAGGATTCTGCTTCACATCAAAGGCACGGATAAGGGTAACATTGGTTTTTACCTCACTTTCTCCTGCCGTCGTCTCATCACTGCTTATAGTCGCCTTATTGGTGATAAGGGGCTGCGGGGGTGGTGTGCCTTGGTTTACTGTTACCTCAAAATTGACCTTTCCACTTGCCCCGGGAGCCAGGTTGCCTAAATTCCAAGTAAACTTGCTGGTTTCGGCATCATAATTTGCACCGTTCTTATAAAGTGTCCCCTCAGGCAGGGTATCCTCAATCTTCACATTGGTTGCCTGAGCTGTGCCATCATTTCTGTATTTAATGGTATATCTTAAGGTGGCTCCAGGCAGAAGATTATTCTTGTTTGCCTCTACAACTATATTCAAGATTGGAGCTGGAATCAGGCTCACGGTTCTGGTAGCGATCACATTACTGCAGGCTCCACCAATAACCGTAATAATACAGCCTCCGTCTCCTCTCTGCGGTATCCAGGTTCCGGTATATGTCCCGTCTCCACTCCTATTAAGCACAATATTTTGATCTCCATTACTAAAAGATGCCCTCACATAAGGCAAATTAGCTGGAGAGGTTGCCTTTATGGTGTAAGCAGTTCCAATAGTAAGTCCCTGACCAACCGCAGGCTCTTTGATACTTACCTCCCAGGCAGGCTCAGGGGTAAAATATGGGTTGGCTTTGGCAATCTGTTCAGCCTCGGAATAGGTAGCAGCACAAGCGTAGAAGGTAACCTCGCTGATCGAGAGGTGAATTTCAAAATTGGATAGTAAAGAATAATTCCCTTGCTTCATAGTAAACCGTAGTTCAGCAGTATTGGCTGCCACCCCAAATGATGGAATGATCAATGCTGAGGCAGGAATTTCAAATATATGACTTCCTGACGGAACTTTATTGATTAACTCACCCACCTGAACACCATTAACAAAAAAGGATGAGTTGTGTGGGCTTGTAGTTCTGGCTGGATTAAAGTGCATAGAAAGGTATGCCTTAGTGATATTGTTTCGGTCAATTCCTGCGGGAATCTGAAACCGAAC
>JBDRAP010000191.1:0-3325 GCA_043823615.1 bacterium | reverse complement strand
AATATGTGGCAGATATTCTTGGACTTGCTGGTGATACTGTGGATAATATACCTGGTGTTTCTGGTATTGGTGAAAAAACAGCCCAAATGCTTGTTCAGAAATTTGGGCATGTAGAGGAGATATTTGACAGTCTTGAGCGTATCCCGGAAAAAATAAGTAATAAACTTAAAGGGGCAAGGGATATTGCCCTTTTGTCCAAACAGCTTGCTTTATTAAAAACCGATGTGCCAATAGATATAAGATTGGATGACTACAGGCTGCGGGATATGGACAGAGAGAAATTGTTTGCCATGTTCTCAGAGCTGGAATTCAAGAGCATTCTTAAGGATCTTGGATTAGAGGAAAAAGGGCGAGAAAAAGACACAAACTATCAAACAATCACATCTTCTGAGCAGCTCATCCAGCTTATTGACATTCTGCACCATCAAAAGGCTGCTGCTATTAGTATCAGCGGTCAGAAAGATACGGGTAAGCTCACGGGTATTGCTGTTAGCTATGAACCCATGTCTGCATTTTACATCCCAATCTCACGCAAGTATCTTGATGAAAACAATGGGATGGACAAGGAAGAAGCATTAAGCATACTGCGTCCTGTCTTAGAAAATGCAGCTATCAAAAAGTATGGGCATGATACAAAATCTGCAATCATTATCCTGCGTCAGGAGGGAATTGAGCTATCAGGCATAGGGTTTGACACCATGCTTGCATCTTATCTGCTTAATCCCTCAGCAAAGCATGATCTCGAATCTGTTGCCTTTAATTATCTCGGGATAGCAGAGCCTTCTATTGACAAGATGGATGCCGAACATGCCTGCTTTAATGTAGATATAATCTATCGGTTGGTTAATGTTCTCACCTCAAGGCTACAGGAAAATGAGCTTACTCGTTTATTTTGGGATATTGAGATGCCATCAGCCCTTGCCCTTGCCCAAATGGAAATAAATGGGATACGGGTTGACCTGCCCTATCTCAGACAGCTTTCACTTGAATTGGGGATAAGGATTAAGGAATTGGAAAGAGAAATATACAGCCTCAGCGATTCGACATTTAACATCAATTCTCCAAAACAGGTAGGGGTTATCTTGTTTGAAAAGATGCAGCTTCCTGTAATAAAAAAAACCAAGACCGGGTATGCTACGGATGAGAATACCCTGAATGAATTGATTCTATACCATCCCTTACCCGGCAAGATATTAGAATATCGAGAGGTAGCCAAGCTAAAGTCAACCTATGTTGACAGCCTTTTTGAGATAGTTAACCAGACAAGAATTAGCGACTCTGGCGCCAATCGGATACATACGACCTATAATCAGGCGGTTACAACCACAGGCAGGCTATCCTCAAGCAACCCTAATCTGCAAAACATCCCTATTGCCAGAGGTGCTACCTCTCGTACCGAATTGGGTAAGGGTATCAGAAGGGCATTCATCCCTGAACAAGGCTATTTGTTGCTTTCAGCCGATTACTCTCAGATAGAGCTGCGGATATTAGCCCATATTACAAGGGATGCTAATCTATTGGATGCCTTTATCCATGATATAGATATTCATAGTCAGACAGCGGCAAGTATCTATGATTGTTCGTTGTCCATGGTTACTTCTGATATGCGGAGAACAGCCAAGGTGGTTAATTTTGGCATCATCTATGGCATGAGTGCCTATGGATTGAGTCAGGAGCTAAAGATTTCACCCAAAAAGGCACAGGAAATGATAGATAAATATTTCAGCATTCACAGTAGCGTAAAAAAATATATGGATTCAACCATAGAGCAGGCTGCAAGAGACGGATTCGTCACAACCCTCTGGGGGGAGAAAAAGATATATCCCGGAGATAAAGAGTGGGAACAGAAATATCCGTGAGTTTGGACAACGGGCAGCGATTAATATGCCTATTCAGGGCAGTGCTGCTGACTTGATAAAGACAGCTATGCTTAGGGTATCAGAACAGATTGATAATAAAAAGGTTAAGATGCTATTGCAGGTACATGATGAACTGGTATTTGAGGTAGAACAAGACAGTATCAAAGAGACAGCTATTATGGTTAGGGAATGTATGGAGCATGCAGCCGAATTTTCCGTACCATTGAAGGTGGATGTTAGTTATGGGAAGAACTGGGGGGAGATATGAAACAGTTGGTAATGGGTCAGTTATTAGTGGTAGTCGCAGGCTTTAGCCTGCGTAAAATAACGCAACCTAAAGATTGCGACTACCAATCTCCACCAATAACTGACCCATTACGGAAGTTGGAAGTAGGCAATCGGCAGTCAGCGAAGGAAAGTTGGCAGTCAGCAGTTAGTAGGAGGCAGGAGATAGGGGAAAATTGGAAAAGGTTGTTGATTTGCAGTTTATTGGTTATGTTTCTATCATCATGTAAACACCTTCCACAAAAGGATATGGCAGTCGTACCTATTAAGAGCGATGCCGTCTCTGTCCTGCTGCCTGCTTCTACCTGCTCTGTGCCCATGTTTACTAATGAAAGTCATCAGTATGGGCTTGAAGAGGTATTTACCAATCTGCTTATTAAGGAAATTGTTTGTGATGGACGGATTGATGTAGTAAATACGCAACCCTCTGATTTAAG
Organism: bacterium; assembly: GCA_043823615.1. Lineage (GTDB taxonomy): Bacteria > UBA9089 > CG2-30-40-21 > CG2-30-40-21 > CG2-30-40-21 > CG2-30-40-21. The sequence goes on along the minus strand of JBDRAP010000191.1, from coordinate 744 downwards.
AATTAATGGCAAAATCCTCTCTTATCAAAAAACACCTGTTTCTTATGGTGAAGATTATGTTGATAGGTACAGGCTTTCTACGGAGATAGAAATAATTATACTGAACCGTTCAAATGAAGTGATGGAAAAGAAAGTGTTTACGGATTTCATTGATTTTGTCCCTGTAGCATCATCCTTAGTAGCCAAAGGGGTTATGGCTAAAGAAGAAGACGAGGCTGCGCAAGAGCTTTGTCAGAGGATATGTTGTCAGATAGTTAGTTGGATAGTCGGGAAGTCAGATAGTTGGATAGTTTGATTCTTGGTAACTATTCAGGGGGAAGAATGGTAAAGGCAGGGACAAGGGGGTAGCACCCCTGGCACCCTGCAGCTACAGCTGTTCGTGGGCAACTTGTAGCTGCGACCTGCCAGAGGGGCTCCCTCCTTGTGGTTGCCTCTGTCTTTGTCTCTGTTCAAACATCCACTCTTATTTTTATTGCGTTACATTTGCGTCAAACTTCATTAAGTAGTTGCAGGAGCTGCCTCTATCAATCCGGTTTTTTCCCGTATCTTTCTTTCAACCTCTGCTGCCTCTTTTGGATTTGATCTCAAGAACTCTTTGGCGTTTTCTCTGCCCTGACCAAGCCTTATATCACCATAGGAAAACCATGTCCCACTTTGTTGTATAATGCCATGCGATACCCCCATATCCAGGAGACATCCCTCCCTAGAGATGCCGGAATCATACAACATATCAAATTCTACCTG
>JBDRAP010000190.1:0-8356 GCA_043823615.1 bacterium | reverse complement strand
GTTGATATAAGAAAGGAATCGGCTAACTATGCACAATGGGTTGGTGTTGAGTTGTCTGAAGAAAATCACCAGATGCTTTACATTCCAGTTGGTTTTGCCCATGGATTTCTTGTTTTAAGTGAGACAGCCGAGATTGCTTATAAGTGTACAGAAGAGTATTCTCATGAACATGACCGTGGGATCATCTGGAATGACCCTGATATTAATATCAACTGGCCGATTAAAGATCCAATTATTTCTGAAAAGGATGCAAACCTTCCGGGATTGCAAGCATATTCACATTATTGACAGATAATCTTTTTGCTTGACATTTTAGAGATCTATTGATATAATCTTAAAAAATATCAAATTATTAAGGAGGATTTGTATGAAAAATATGAAAGGATGGGCTATTTACACCATATGTCTATTGTTTATATGTGCTTCAATGGGATGCACAAAAAAAGAGGGGCAAGAAAAGCAGCTGGCTGTAGTTGAAAAGGCAGCTAATCAAGAAATAATAGGCACACAGACACAAGGGACAAGTACTATTATCAAGGAAGAAATCCTTGCAGAAAAACCAGAAGAGATAGCTTCTATTAACACTAAGTTTGGACAGATGAAGATTAAATTTTTTGAAAAGGACGCCCCAAATCATGTCCAAAATTTCAAAAACCTTGTCAAACAAGGGTTTTATAATAATACGACCTTCCATCGGGTTATACCCGGGTTTATGATTCAGGGTGGAGATCCTAATACTAAGGATACTGATCGTTCAAACGATGGTTTGGGTGGACCTGGTTATAATGTTAATGCTGAATTTAACAGTCATTCTCATCAACGAGGCATTGTTTCAATGGCAAGATCTGCTGATCCAAACAGTGCCGGCTCTCAATTTTTTATCTGTGTTGCTCCAGCCACCTCCTTAGATAGACAATATACAGTCTTTGGAGAGGTAATATCAGGCATGGATGTGGCAGATAAAATAGTCAATACCACAAGGGATAGCCAGGATAATCCGCTGGAAAATGTAGCTATGACTGTAACTATAATGAGAAAATAATCGAAATTAATCAGGAAATCTTGTAGTCTAATAGTTAGAGAATCCAGACTATCACAGACTATCCTACATTCGATTGCGAGGTTACAATTGCCATCCAATCTTACCTGTTTTGTACGAATAATACAAGGTATTATCCTGCTAATAATGGTTATAATCATTGCAACCGGCTGTACAGGTATGCGTTCTATGGCTGCAAGTGATAGTCGATATGGAACCAGATGTATAATGCTTGATCTATGGCATGATGCTAAGTTTCATCTTGAAAAAGCTATGAAAAATAACCCCAATAACATATTTGTTTGCAATAACCTTGGTGTGGTTTATGAGTATTTTGGAGACAATGAGGCTGCAAAATGTCTTTATGAAAAAGCCGTGAGTATTGTAAATACAGAGGCACAGGGTAGGGAAGGAACAGAGATACAAGGTAAGGGAAATAAGGAAAACGAGAAAGACACAGAAACACAACGAAAGAATGGTAAATCTTCATCATTAATCCACACACCTGAACATAGTTGTTATCAAAATCTTAAGGGTTTTATGGAAGAGACAGGACAAGCAGGGGTATCGCCTCTGTCTCAGATTATGTCTCAAGGAACAGTCTCTGTCTTAAAAAAGATTTTGTCCAAAAGGGTAGAGATACAGAGAAAACTCCCACCAATATTGAACATGGATGGTATCAGCAGGGTTGGAATATTTGTCCTGTTAACAGATAAAAAGACAGAAGAAATAACTAAAAGGATTGTTGAAGCATTCAAGGAAAGGATACAAGAGGAAAGTTCATTCTACATCAATGAGGAAATATTGCAGGAAATAAATGAGGAAGTACCTTTGGCAAAGGATAAACAATTATCCTTCTCTTTGCAAAATCCTGAGGCAATAATAGAGTTGTGTGATGATTCTGATGTTCAGGGGTTGTTTGTTCTTGAAGTAATAGAATTTAATGATAATCGAACAAAGATGATAACTACTAAAAGCCGTTATTCAGAAGAGGAGCGGCGATATATTTACTATGATGTTCCGAGTATTAATCGTAAGGTGACATTAAAGATAAGGTTCTGTTTCCTTGAGGCAAAAACAGGCAACCTGTTGTGGGATAAAAAATATAATGTCTCTAAGGTTAAGGAATATCCTGGCGAAGATGAAGAAAAGATATTGCTTTATGATATGGAACTTTTCGAAAATTTGTGCAATGAGCCGTCAAGTAATTTTATATCAGCTACAAAACCACAATATAAATATTCAAAAAGGCAAGTATTGATAGAAAGATAGAAATTGGGCAAGAGATATGGGGGTTTACCCAATACGATACAGGATCAATTAGGGCAAAGGACGCAGCTATCCCCAACCTCAATCATTCCACCTGTTATCACCTCAGCAAATATCCCTTCTTTAGGCATAACACAATCGCCTGCCTGATAATAGATGGCACATCTGTTGTGGCATACCTTTCCAATTTGGCTTATCCTCAAAAGCACATTATTTCCTATCCTGAGCTGATCGCCTATCTTTAATGAAAGCAAGTCAATATCTCTGGTCGTAATGTTCTCTGCAAAATCTCCAGGGACAACATCAAGCCCGGCAGCCCGCATCTTTTCAATGGATTCCTCTGCCAGCAGGCTTATCTGCCGATGTGAATTTTCTTCCTGAGCATGGGGGCTAAGATTAGCATGTCCGTCGTTCTTTAGTCCACAGCCCTCAATCACCTCCCATGTTCCAGTCACCGGCTTCTTTCGTTGCCCCTTATCCTTACTTATATTTATTGAAACTACCTGTCCCATGTTTTTACTCCTTTACGAAATAATTGCCGTTGAACCCTCCAAGGCTGCTACATCCCATCATTTTTTATCCCCCGATCGCACACATCTGCCTGCCCTCAGGCCTTTTTATCTGAAACTGATGTCCCATTGGTTTATTCATTATCCCCTGAAGAATGAGTCCTTTTAACTCCTCATCCGATGCCCCATCCCGCATTGGTTGTTTCAGGTCAATCTCCATGTCCTGACCAAGACAGAGTCGCAAATGTCCATCAGAGGTAAGCCTCAATCGATTACACTTGTCGCAGAAATGTTTACTAATCGAAGAGATAAAACCAATGCTCCCAACAGCTCCCTTTATTTGGTAATACTCTGCTGGACCATTACCCTGCACCCCTTCACACAGAATCATCTCAAAATATGAAGCTATTCGTTGCTTCAAAATATGTGTTGACAGATACCTTTCATCCCATGAAATTCTCTGCTGACTGATAGGCATAAACTCAATGAATCTTACCACCACAGGCTTATCAAGCGATAATCTGACAAATGATTCAACCTCATCATCATTGATTCCAGCCATAACAACCATGTTTATCTTCAGGGGAACAAACCCAACCCTTAATGCCTCATCAATACCAGCGAGAACATCATTCAAATTTCCGCCGCCAGTAATCATGAAATAGTGATCATTATTTAAGGAGTCCATGCTAATATTAAGCCTATTCACTCCGTTTTCTTTCAGTTGCTGAGCAAATTGGACCAACTTAGTCCCGTTGGTTGTCAATGCCAATTCTTCAAGCCCTTCAATCTTTGCTAAGCCCTTAATCAACCAGAGAACATCCTTCTTAATCAGTGGTTCGCCACCAGTAACCCGGATGCGATTAATCCCAAGCTGAACCATCAAAGAGGCAAGCCGAACAATCTCTTCATACCTCAGAATCTCATGATGAATCTTCCAGCCTGCCTCTGGCTTTGGTTGACAGTAAAGACATCGCAGATTACACATATCTGTAATGGAAATCCGCAGGTAATTAATTTGGCGTTGATAATTATCTGTGAGCATCAGTATTCTCCTTTAACATCAACTGAAGCGATGTGTTGGCATCGTTTTATTCTTAATAGCTCAGGCACACAGTCAGAATACAGGATTCAGGAGTCAGAATCCAGATTAGAGATTGAAATAAAGTAACTATTCAGGTAATCGGATTTATCGGATAAAACGGATAAAAAATATCTGCTCAATCCGCTTAATCCGCTTACCAAAAGGAAATTTTATAAATGTTTAGTAAGTAATGGGTCAGTGAACTGGGGAAAATTGGACACACCCCCTACCCACTCTCAAGAGGATTACACACCCCCTCCCCCCTCTCAAGACTTATCCTTACCCACATCTTTTGGGGACAGGGCAGGGACAGGATTCTGATGGGAAATGCTGCAAAACAACAGAATTATGTACCCAAAATAGTGGACAATTAGCCATTATTTGTTGATTTTTTCAGCATTAATGCGAATCATGAATGGTTAATTGATTGCAATTGGACTTGTGGGTAAGGATAAGCTCTCAAGAGGGGATTTTCTGTATTCCCCTCTAATAAGAGGGGTTAGGGGTGTGTATAAGAGGGGTTAGGGGTGTGTAATGTTCTCCACTAAAACAGAAGATACCTTTTGCTAAGCAATTCCCCCCACTTCACTGAGAAGGTGTGAAAAAATCCCAAAACAATACCCACACACAAAAAATTCTTGACATAGTTATCTAACCATAATATAATATAGGCTCTTTCTTATCTCAAATGGGTAGCCCTGTATAAGGTAATTGTAACTAAAGAAGAAAGAACCACAAAGGGTGTAAATATCGATGGGAAAATAATTGACAATAACAAAGGTAATTACGAATAAGAAGAGCCTGACAAGGGTTCATCGATGGATTTACACCCTTTGTGGTTTCTTGCGTAAATGAGATTGAATGGTAGTTCGTGAAAAATGTATTTTTGGAACCGCCCTTAACTGATCCATTACACAAAAAGATAAAAAATGCTTGCTATCTTTAAGATTTTATGATATTATAATCAAATATGGAGGTGATAGAAGATGATTCCAAATATAGGACCATTAGAATTAACACTTATTCTGGTAATCGTAGTTGTGCTTTTTGGAGCCAAGAGATTGCCTGAGTTGGGTAAGTCTCTCGGAAAAGGGATAAAAGAATTTCAGGCAGCCATAACTTCAAAAAAAACAGAGACAGATGATGTTACAGGAAAAGAAGAGGCATAAAAAAGGTGATCAGTAAGCGTTCAGCCAAAAGCTTTAGCGATGAAAGGCTAAAGCCTGAACTCCAAATTAGAGAGGATGTGATGAATAAGGAGATATTTTTTCAGATTAAAAAAGTAGCAGGGAGACTAAAGAAAGATTATAATGCCGAACAAGTCATTCTTTTTGGCTCTTATGCCAGAGGAGAAGAGGGGATGGACAGTGACATAGACCTTTTAATCACTGCTCCTACCAAGGAACGATTTTTTCAGAGGATGACAGAAGTCAGATGTCTTATTCGAGACTTACGCCATGGAATTCCCTTTGCACCAATTGTCCTGACTCCTGAAGAACTTGAAAGAAGGCTTGCAATTGGAGATCAATTTATAAAAGAAATATTAGATAATGGGGTACGGTTATGAAAGAAGATTCTCGGTATCCACCTGATTGGATTAAAATTGGTAAAAAAGATTGGCATAGAATGAAAGTAATGCTAAAGGATGAAGATATTGAATCATCAGGCTATTTTCTGCAACAATCACTTGAAAAATACCTCAAAGCATTCCTTCTCCAAAAAGGATGGAAACTAAAAAGGATTCACGAGTTAGATGCACTCTTAGACGATGCTGTCAGATATAATCCGGAACTCACCACCTTCTATCCTTTATGCGAAAGGGTTTCAGGCTATTACTTCACCGAACGCTATCCGAGTCTAACAGAAGAGGAATTGTCGTCTGAAGAAATAGAGAGGGATATAAATGAAGCAGAAAGATTTATTCAGGTTATGTTTGGTGAAAAAGAGCCGGAGTGTCAATTTTCAGCTTTATTCCCCCATCCAGTTTCAATTTAATTCCACCACTTTTTCTTGATTAGATGTAACTTACTTAGACAGAAAGAATACAGAATTCAGGAATCAGAATGAGAACACCTTTCGTTGGCAACAAATCTAAGATTTCTGAAGAGGATACTCCCTTCAAAAGCCAGTCTACTTTCCCCTCACTTTCTTGTTGACTTCAAACCCTAAACTTGCTATAATACTCTAATCAAGTAATCTATTACTCACAAGAAATATGAAGAGGTTTTAAGATTATGAAAAGGCTTTTAGAATTTGTTGGGATTTTAGGGGTTTTGGTTTTTGGATGGGCAAATTTGGGCTTTTGTGGAACTGTAACGGTGACTGGAACTGATACGGTATTTACTACAATTCAGGCAGGGATAAATGCCTGCCCAGTGGGTGGTACGGTTTCGGTTGCGGCTGGGACTTATACAGAGGCGGTTTATGTCAATAAAGGGATTGCCTTGGTTGGTGCGGGAAGCAATTCAACCACAATTACTGCCGCTGGGCTTGGTACTGTAAGCACTGTAATTTTTACTGGCACAGCTACAAATAATGCATTAATATCAAGGTTCAGGATAACTGGGGCAACAGGGGACTGGGATAATGGTGGAATAGGGATATACTGCAATCAGGGTTCTCCCACCATCACCAACAACACCATATCAGGAAATACTGTCTCTGGTATCCGCTGCAACTCCTCTTTCCCTTCCATCACCAACAATACTATATCAGGAAATGACTACGGCATCCGCTGCGAATTATCCTCTCCCTCTATCACCAATAACACCATATCAGGGAATAGAATTGGCCTCTACTGCTACTCTTCTTCTCCTGTCATCACCAACAACACCGTATCAGGGAATAGCTTTATTGGCATCTACTGCTATAATTCCTTCCCCTTCATCACCAATAACACTATATCAGGAAATGGCTCTGATGGCATCAATTGCTTGTCCTCCTCCTCCCCAATCATCACCAACAACACTATCTTAGGGAATGGCAGTAGCGGTATTTGCTGCTCCACAAATTCCTCCCCCACCATCACCAACACCACCATATCAAGGAAGAACAATAGTGGTATTGGCTGTTTCTCTTGCTACTCCTACTCCCCTTTCATCACCAATAACACCATATCAGAGAATGGCAATGGCATCTTCTGCGTGAAATTTTCCTCCCCCTCCATCACTAATAACACCATATCGGGGAATATCGCTGATGGCATCGTTTGCTCCAACGACTCCTCCCCCTCCATTACTAACAACACCATATCGGGGAATAACGCTGGTGGTATTTGCTGCGAATCTTCCTCCTCCCCCTTTATTATCAACAACACCATATCAGAGAATAACTATGGCGGCATTTACTGCGGCTCTTCCTCCTCCCCTTCCATCACCAACAACACCATATCAGGGAATAAACATGAGGGCATCTGCTGCTGTTATTCCTCCTCCCCCACTATTACCAACAACATCATTGCAAACCATACCTATCATGGGATATATGAGGGTGATGCAACCAGCAATCCTCCTACTAATTATAACTGCTTCTATAATAACAGATCAGGAGATTACTATGATAAAGGAACAACCACGAGAACAGTAGGGTGGCTAAACACTATTTATACTGGCAATATCTCTGCCAATCCCCAATTCATTGCAGAAGCCAACTATCACCTTGGTTCTTCCTCTCCCTGCATAAACAAAGGCACAAACACAGCTCCATGCATTCCATCAACCGACAAAGATGGCAACCCAAGGATTATAAACGGCATCGTCGATATAGGTGCGTATGAGTATCAAGGGACTCCTACACTAACCATTACTACTACCAATTTGCCAACCGGTCAGGTTAGTATATTTTACTCTCAAGCCTTAACCGCTGCTTACGGAAGACCTCCTTGCTCTTGGTCTATTATCTCAGGAAGCCTATCATCCAGCCTCTCTTTGGGAAGCTCGACAGGTGTAATTTCAGGAACCCCAACTACTGTTGGGACATCAAACTTCATTGTCCAAGTAGCCGATTCAGGCTCTCCTACTCATCAAACTGCTACTCGGACACTATCACTACTTTCAGTCGATGCACCAACGAATCAGCCACCTACTGCTTACATAGACAGTATTACACCGTCACCTGCGACTTATGGCACAACTGTTAATTTTATTGGTCATGGGACAGACACAGACGGTACTATAACTGCCTACCTATGGCAATCTAACATAGCCGGAACATTGAGTCAACAGGCAACCTTTACTACCTCAACCTTGTGTTGGTTCACCGTGAATCGTAATTTTCCATTCAATAGTTAAGCTACTTTTTCCTATGTCTCTGCCTCGGATTCCGATGTTTTTTTAGACACAAGAGAAAGCCTATGATTATCATGTTAATCATCTTATTTAGCTGGTGGGAAGTACTGATCCCCAGCCTCTCACGATGATAATCTATTACCACCTCATCTGGTTATCTTTCGGCAGG